>JAYVZC010000401.1:0-2967 GCA_043783695.1 Bacteroidota bacterium | reverse complement strand
TTAAGCTATCTTGTCCAACTACATTTTCGTAGTCCGGACTTTTCTCAATTGCTTTTGGCACAAGCTTAATTAAAAGATCTGCCGGCTTCACACTATTTTTGTTCATCTCTATAATTTCTTTTACCCTATCAATAGGAAGGGGAATAAAATTATCTGGTTCATGTGTGTAAGAGAAAAACATGGTACGTCTAAAAATGTCTGTTTTTTGATGAAAGGCTCTTCCTAATTCTGTTTCCAGTTTCACATTATTTACTTCCGGAAAATCTTGAAGCGCATCCATGTAGCTATCTAACTCATAATTCAAACAGCATTTTAATTTTCCGCACTGTCCTGCAAGCTTTAGTGGATTCAATGAAAGTTGTTGATAGCGTGCGGCACTTGTGGACACAGAACGAAAATCTGTTAACCAAGTTGAACAACACAATTCTCTTCCGCAAGAACCAATTGCTCCTAATCTTCCTGCTTCTTGTCTGGCACCAATTTGTTTCATTTCAATACGAACTTTAAATTCGTCTGCCAACACTTTTATCAATTCACGAAAATCTACACGGTCTTCTGCCGTATAATAAAAAATTGCTTTTGTTCTATCGCCTTGGTATTCCACATCACTAATCTTCATCTGTAAATTCAACTTCACAGCACATGTTCTGGCGCGATACATTGTTGCCTGTTCAAGACCTTGCGCCTCTTGCCATTTTTCTATGTCGGTTTGTTTTGCTTTACGATATACTTTTTTTATTTCTTCTGAATCGGCTTTTACGTTGCGTTTTTTCATTTGTAAACGAACCAGTTCTCCGGAAATAGAAACCACACCAATATCGTGACCACCTGTTGCTTCTACCGCAACAACGTCTCCAACATGGAGTTGTAGGTTGTTTGCATTTTTGTAAAATCCTTTTCTACTATTTTTAAAACGCAATTCTACAATATCACATGCTGCCTGCCCGCTAGGTAATTCCATGTTTGCAAGCCAATCAAATACATTTAGTTTATTGCAACCTCCCGTACCACACGATCCGTTATTTTTACATCCTCCCGGTAAACCATTGCTGACGGTGCTACACCCTCTACCTGTTGAACATCCACTACATCCCATATTTTAGTTGATTAGTTGAATCGGTTAATTGAGGAGTTGGGTCGCCCCACATTAATCAATTAACCTATATTTTACTTCCTTTTTTGTTTTGATAATTCAATGCTTCTTGTTGTTTGGTTGTATCTAATTCAACCCAATTAACCCAATTACCTTTTTACTTAATTAACCAATTCCGGTTTCGGCACATTTAAAAGCTCGTTGAACTTAAAAGCCAAATCCATAAATAAAATTTTTGCATTCGCATTGCGCTCCAAATGAAAGTGCGCTTTATTTAATTCTTCTATAAATCGTTCAATATTTGCTCCGTGAATGAATGGCGAAAACTTTTGTACAAATTCTTGTTCATCAGCACTTAATTTTACTAATTCAGAATCGCCATAATTCATTATTGTGCTTTCACGCATAATGTGTAGGGCATATTTTAAAAAATTCTTTTGGCGCTCTCTTCCTGCCAAACCTACTTCATCAATCCAAGAGATTACAGCTTTTGGATTAATTTTTAAACTCGCTCGCATCAACTTTTGAAAACTTGCTAAGTTTTGTCCCGCATTCTCATTTTCACTCATCAAAAGAATCGCTTCCGCATAACTTCCATCTGCTAAATGAGCAATTTTTTCTGCTGCATCTGGCGTTTGTCCATGATGCGAAACCAGTGCTTCTATCAAATCTTTATCACTTATTTTGTTGATTTTAATCAACTGAGTTCTCGATACAATTGTTCTCAATAATTGATCTTCGTTTTCACAAACCAACAAGAATAATGTTTTATCGGGTGGCTCTTCTAATATTTTTAAAAGTTTATTTGCGGCAGACGGATTCATTTTTTCTGCTTGCCAAATAACCATTATTTTGTATTCTGCTTCGTAAGTTGTAAGGCTTAATTTTCTAAGAATTTCCCCGCTTTCTTCTACACCAATCACCGCTTGTTTATTTTCTGCCGAAAGGGATTCAAACCAATTAAAAAGTGTGATGTAAGGGTTGTCTAAAAATGCCTCTCTCCACTCAACAGCCACACTGGCACTCGTTTTTACATCTTTGGAAAGCGCTACAGGATACACAAAATGCAAGTCGGGGTGAATTAATTTATTGTATTTCACACAAGAAGAACAAGCCCCACAAGAATCGTCCTCCGTTTTGTGGGTACAAGAAATAAACTGTGCATAAGCTACCGCCATTGGCAAACTTCCAGAGCCTTCCGGGCCCAGAAACAATTGCGCATGACTAATTCGCCCTTCTTTAAAAGAACGAACAAGCCTGTCTTTCACCGCTTGCTGACCTATGATTTCTTTGAATAACATTGTGTTTTTAACGCTTTCAAAGATAACAAATCATTTGGGACGAATGGTCTCTCTTTCTATAAATTTTAACAACTCTTCTTTAATATCTTTTCTTGGCAATTTATCGGTTTTTGTGTCGTTATTGATTCGGTTTAAAAAGCTAAACATAATACCGAAAGCATATAGGTAATTGGAGTCCAATCCCGCACGTGCGGGAAACATCTATTGCATGCCTTGCCTGCCGACTGGCATCGGCATTAACCTCCCAATAGCTATCGGGAGTAAATTACAAAATACCTTAAATCTCCTTTGGACTCCTATTTATTATAACAATTGGTGTCAGAAACTTCATTAGCCATTCTTTCTTCGTGTTTCCGGAAAGCTCTATCTCATTCCATGTTTCTGCTCCGCATATTACTACTGCAATAGTTATGAACCTGAGTTCGATTGTTACATTCTTGCTAATCAATATGTTCGTTATTTCGAATAACGTTTTTTCTTTCTTTTGCTTCTCCAAAAGAAAGAAACAAACCTGCCTGCCGGCAGGCAGGGAAAAAGAGACCACGAAAACCAAAGCCATTTTTTCTTTCACAC
>JAYVZC010000400.1:0-2973 GCA_043783695.1 Bacteroidota bacterium | reverse complement strand
CTTCTTCAATAGTATTGGTAACAGGCTTTTCAATAAAAATATGTTTGGAACTTTTGATAGCTTTTGAAGCACAATCATAATGAGTAACAGTAGGAGTAACAATATCAATTGCATCAACTTGCTGTAGCAAGCCCTCAATAGTATCATACGATTTTATTCCAAATTCCTTCTCAACAGCAGCAGCTGCCTCCGTATTAGAATCATAAAATCCAACTACTTGGTACTTATCAATTTCTTTTAATAGTCGGATATGAATTTTGCCGAGGTGACCTGCTCCTAAAACGCCAATTTTTATCATAAATGCATTGATTTTCCACAAAAATACTTTTTTCCACAATCGCTTCTTGAAAAAATATTCTTAATTATAAGTATTCAATTGTTAATTTCGTGCTCTAGATTTTAGTTATGGTAAACGATACATACAGACATAAAGGTTTACGTAGGCAGTTGTCTATTCTTTTAAAAGAAAAAGGAATAGAAAATGAAGGTGTTTTAAAGGCAATTGAAACAGTTCCAAGGCATTTATTCCTTAATAGTTCCTTTATTGAGCGAGCGTATGAAGATATAGCCTTTCCAATTGGAGCGGGACAAACAATTTCTCGCCCGCACACTGTTGCTTTTCAAACAGAGCTATTAGAATTAAAAAAAGGAGAGAAAGTATTAGAAATAGGAACAGGTTCGGGCTACCAAACTAGCGTTTTATTGGAAATGGGAGTAAAAGTATATACAATAGAGCGCCAAAAAGCCCTTTTCGATCTTACCAAAACATTTTTACCCACAATAGGCTATAATCCAAAGTTTTTTTATGGAGATGGATATAAAGGTTTGCCCATTTTTGCTCCTTTTGATAAGATTATCATTACAGCAGGTGCCCCAATTATTCCGGATGATTTATTGAATCAACTCAAAATTGGCGGAATAATGATCATTCCTTTAGGAGATAAAGTGCAGATAATGACCTTAATACGGAAGATTGCCCCTAAAAAGTTCGAAAAAGTGGAATATGGGGAATTTAAGTTTGTTCCCCTGCTAGAGAATAAGGAATGGGGTGATTAGGCTTCCTTTTTTTACGGAAAGGGCATTTAGGTTATTAACAATTAAGTGTTAAAAACAAACATATTGTTAATAACTTGTTGCTTTATAAAATATGTTTATCTTTGTCGGACTGAATTTTAAAATTGAATAAACTAATTTAATTTAAACTAAACAACAAAAACTATGAAAAAATCAGTACTAGTAATTGCTTTAGCACTTGGCGTAACAAGTGCTTTTGCGCAAGACTTAACATCAAAAAAAGGAGAACCAATGTTGCCTGAGGCAGAAGATTGGGCTATCTCTATGAACGCAGATCCTATCTTCCAATTTGTAGGAAATGCTTTTAGCGGTTCTACAGGTGTAAATGCAGCTCCTGGAGTAAATTGGATGAATGGTAACCAAACGATCATCGGAAAAAAATTCATCGATGAGAAAAATGCTTACAGAGTATTAGTACGTTTGGGTTTCACTAGCCAAACATACAAAAACATGGTTAATAGTGATGCTGTAATAACTCCAGCTGTCTTCCCTGCTCAAGATGCTCAAGTTGAAGACAAATTTAAAATGAAGAATACTAACATTGGAATTGGTGTTGGTAAAGAAATGAGAAGAGGAAAAACTCGTTTGCAAGGTTATTATGGTGCAGATGCAATGATTTGGATTTCTA
Source organism: Bacteroidota bacterium (assembly GCA_043783695.1). GTDB lineage: Bacteria > Bacteroidota > Bacteroidia > 2-12-FULL-35-15 > 2-12-FULL-35-15 > 2-12-FULL-35-15. The sequence goes on along the minus strand of JAYVZC010000400.1, from coordinate 1,271 downwards.
GCTCAGCAAACAAATTTGAGTATGGAAATACAATGACAGCTATTGCTGCTCCAGGTGCAACTCCAACTCCAGAATCAACTAATTGGGACTTAAATACAGGTGCTGTTTTAAGTTCTACGGCTAAACCTTCTCGTACTTTAAGTACTAAGTCAGGTATGACTTTCGGTATCGGAGTTCGTGGATTTATTGGTGCTGAGTATTTCATTTTCCCAAAAATTGCAATTGGTGCAGAATATGGTTGGGGAGTTGGTTTCCAAACTTCTGGTAAAGGAAAAGCAGTAACTGAAACTACTGGTGGTCCTGGTCCTGTTGTAGGTCAGCAAGATGCTATAACTTCAGGTTCTTCTAAATTTGGTTTTGATACTGATTTAAACCAAGGGACTATTTTTGGTTTTAAAGGTTCTAACACAGGAACAGCTTCATTAAGAGTTACTTTCCACTTCTAGTAAGTAGAAAATATATTATTCAAAAGACCCATCCCGAATTTTCGGGATGGGTCTTTTTTTTAATGCAATTGTAAAAACAAATCATACACTTCCTCTTCAGTCAACTCTCGCCACTCGCCCAGTTTTAGTTTTCCTAATTTAATATTCATAATTCGTACTCTCTGCAACTTTATTACTTGGTAATCGAATACGTGACACATTCTGCGAATTTGTCGGTTTAAACCTTGTTTAAGCACAATTCGAAATACTCTTTTTGTATTTGGCTCTGGTTTTATTTTGCAAGGTTTTGTTTTTTCTTCACCAATATTTACTCCCATAGCCATGTCTTTTAAAAACTGGTTCCTTAATGGAAGATTTAAGGTAACAACATATTCCTTCTCATGTTCAAAATCGGGATGAATTATCTTATTGATAATTGCTCCGTTATTCGTTAGTAAAATTAGTCCTTCTGAGTCTTTGTCCAATCGTCCAACAGGAAGAATTTTCTCTTTATGATTAATAGCGTCAATAATATTGCCTCCTATTTTTTCGGTAGTACAAACAATTCCTGCTGGTTTATTGTATGCGATGTATATAAAGTTATTGTCCATAATTTTATGCAAAGGTATTTTTAATTAAGCACTTCATTTGTTAGTTTGTCTGTTTAATAATTTTAAAAAATCCATCAAAATTCGTAACAATTCGTTATTCGTAACGATTATTTTTTACATTTGCAGTGCTTTTGGTTTTTGATTGTAACAATCAAGATTAAAAGGGAACCTTGTTTAAATCAAGGACTGTTCCCGCAACTGTAAGCTCTTTCCGAAAGGAAAATGTGTTCTACAA
>JAYVZC010000399.1:0-2976 GCA_043783695.1 Bacteroidota bacterium | reverse complement strand
TACTTACTTTGTTTTCAGGATTTACGATAACAGAAAGAGCATCAAATGCAATGGTTATTTGTTGAATATCTTTTTTAGTCTCAGTAAATTTTAATTTTTCCTCTGTTTTTAAATCACGGGAAGCCATTGCTATATCTGTATTGCCATCAACCAATGCAGTTATTCCAACTCCAGAACCACCACCAACAACAGTAATAGAAGCTGTTGAATCTTTTTTCATATACTCTTCTGCTTCCTTTTGTCCTAAAGGCAAAACGGTGTCACTTCCTTTTAAAGTAATGATTGTTTTTTGAACTTCTTTTGTTTCTGTGGTTTCCTTTTTATCACCACCACAACTTATAAGACCTATTGTTGGAATCAACATTAAAGCAATTAGTTTTTTTTTCATTTTTTAATAATTATTTCACAAATGTAGTAATTAGCAAAACTATATATATTAAGAACATGTTAACTTAACAAAAAAGGATCCTACAGCATGTGTAGAACCCTTTTAAATACAAAAAAACAACTTATTTAATTAATGGAATATAACCAACTTGTTCAACAATTTTTTGTCCTTCGGCAGATAAGCAGAAATCAACGAAAGGTTTTACTGTCTTTTCGATAGTAGTTAAGTAGTAATAATAAAGGGGACGGACGATTGGATATGTTTTATCTTTTGCCGTTTCCAACGATGGTGCAATAAATGTTTTACCCTTATCGTAAGATACTTTCAATGCTTTTACAGCCTTATCCATATATGCTAATCCGATGTAGCCAATTGCTCCTTTTGTTTGACTAATAGACTGAACAATTGCGCCAGTTGCAGGCATACTTAAAACAGATGATGCATAGTTTTTATTTTTTAATACATGTTCTTTAAAAAACTCGTAGGTACCAGAACTTGATTCACGAGAATAAACGACAATTTGAAGATCATCACCACCCACTTCTTTCCAATTTTTAATTTTTCCGGTGTAAATTCCTTCTAATTGTTCCCGAGTAAGTTGAGAAACTTTATTTGCAGGGTTTACAATAACCGATAAAGCATCGTAAGCAATAATGATTTCTTTGCTGGCTTTACCTGCATCTTGCAATTTTATTTTTTCCGACATTTTAATTTTACGTGATGCCATTGCAATATCGGTTGTTCCATCAACCAATGCGGCCAAACCAACACCACTTCCACCTCCGGTAACAATAACTTTATTTGTCTTGTTAATTTTCATATACGTTTCAGCTTCTTTTTGAGCTAAGGGTAAAACCGTGTCACTTCCTTTTAATTTTTGAGCAAACCCAATGCTAGTATATAGTGCCAATGCTATTAAAATAATTTTTGTTTTCATTTTTTTAGATTAAGTTTTATATTATGTTCAATATTTGTTCTAACAATATTAATAATTCAAAGAATTCATTAAAATTTAAATTGCATACGCACAGTCATAACATTATCTGTAATGTCTTTAGCATAACCGGAAATCAAAGTTGATTCGTTCTTAACTACATCGTAATAAACAATCAACTTAACATAGGTATTCATTCTGTATGTTACTCCCAATCCATAAGTATCAAAACGAATATCACCAACCTTGGTATTTGTACCTGCTTTTCCAATTTCTTTACCTGAAATATTTATGTTTGGATCATACCAATCATATTTAGCAACCACTTGGAATTTTGATGTGCCGATATTTTGAATTAAATAAAAATAAGCACCATTAAAATTTCTATGATAAATTGCCGCTGTTGGAGGGGCTCCAAGACTTTTAGTAGATTTATCAGTTCCTGGTTGTTCGCCCATGATATATTCAGCACGAAGTGTTGTGATACCTATTTTCCAATCGACAGACACTTGAGCATCAGCCCCCATATATACTCGTTTAGCAACACGATTATAGTTCGCAGTATCAGAAGCAAACTCGAAACCATTATCTCCACTTGTCAAAGTAGTTGAATTATAATCTTTCACACTTCCAATTCGATATCCACCATAATAATAAGATGCACCAACGCCAAAGTCAACTTTCTCGTTTTTTGTGGTTTTCTTGTATTGCAATCTTCCGGTGAAATCTTTGTGACTATCAAATTCAGAAGAAACGCCTGCAGAACCGTTCATCACAGCAACATCAACTTTCAAACCTGAAAGAGGAGAGGTTTTTGGAAACTCCATGGTGCCGAAAATTCCCAAATCACGTTCTGTAGGAAATAAAGTTTGATTATATCTAGCACGTTCGGGAGTTTCACGATCACTTGAGGACTGAGTTAGCTCAAAACCAAACTGATCTTGTAATAAACCTGCAGAAACACTAAATATTTTCAACCATTTATCAGTAACCTTAACATAGGTTTCACGCATAAACAAACCTTTTTCAGTCACATCCGTATTAATCATCACACGAACATTTTGATAATCGTATGTAAATTTAAAGCGACCTCTTCGCATCATCACCCGACTATAATATTTACTTGTTCCATTTATGAAATCACCACCTGCAACAGAAGGCGCTCCAGCAGAATCAATGTATTGATATTGCGGTTGAATATATCCGGTGATTTTTAAACGCTTAATCTTGTTCAAATCATCTGCCATATTTTGCAGACTTCTAGCAAGAGTATCCAAAGGGTTTTCAGGCACTTCCTGCGCAGTTAACTTAGCATTGGTGAGCAACAGTGTGGCTCCAGTTGCTGTTAATATAAGGTTTCTTTTAAAGTTCATTTTTGTTAATTTATGGTTAATATAACTTTATCTGGGGCAAATGTATTTTGCAAAACACAACAAAATGTTACCCAAATGTTAAGATTATGTAAATAATTAACAAACAATTAACAAAAAAGAACCAATGACGATTCAACATCATTGGTTCCGTAAATAAAAATATTGCTATTACTAACTTACTCTAAATTCAAATTTATGAGACTTTAACTCCTCATTAGCTTTCAATATTTTCTTTTTCAAACTTTCTTTAAATTTCTGAACCTGCTTTAACAACAATTCGT
>JAYVZC010000398.1:0-2981 GCA_043783695.1 Bacteroidota bacterium | reverse complement strand
ATCATGAAAATGCAGTCTATCATCTTCAATACTAAAGCCTTCCTGAGGAAAATCGAAGGTTTGTTGAATTAAATCGCGGTATGTATTTTCCATTTGATGTGATTTTAAAGGTCAATAATTAGAATAAAAACAAATGTAAGCAACTTACATTGATAAATTTTATCCAAAGTAAGTAATTTAAATCAACAAAAGATCAAGAATCGGCTAAAGGTTTACAAACATTAAGAATCATTCTTTTAAATACAATCCCAATGAAAACATTAAAGTTTATTGAAGTAAAATCTGAAATTGGAGCAGGCACAAGAGGTGCCAGTATGGGTGTGGATGCAATAAAAATAGCTGCTTTGGACTATGGAAGTAATATGTTTAAACAAATTGAATCCATTGAGGTTAAGGTGGAAAACCAACTTCTTTTTGAACCACCAAAGACACAATATGCTAAACGTATTGGCGGAATTTTAGCCATATATGAGCGTTTAGCAGGTCAGATATCGCAAACATTAAAGAAAAACAACTTCCCCATTGTGCTTGCCGGAGACCATAGTACTGCCGGAGGAACAATAGCCGGAATTAAAATGGCATACCCTAAAAGTAAGTTGGGCGTTATTTGGATTGATGCGCATGCCGATATTCATAGTCCTTACACATCTCCTTCCGGAAACATGCATGGAATGCCAATCGCTGTTTCATTGAATGAAGATAATATGGCGAACAAAATGAATAAGCCCGATAAAGACACGATTGAACAGTGGAATAGCTTAAAGAAAATTGGAGGTATTTGTCCGAAAATAGCTTACAGCGATCTCGTTTACATTGGCGTTAGAGATGTGGAGCCTGAAGAAACCTATTTATTAAAAAAGCATAAAATTAAAACCTTCACAACAGCTGAAGTGAAGCGTAATGGGGTTGAAAAGATTGCTCGTGATGCCCTGGCTCATTTATCAAGTTGTAATTTAATTTATGTTTCATTTGATGTGGATAGTATGGATTCATCTATTTCAAAAGGAACAGGAACTCCAGTTCGTAATGGCATTACAGAAAAGGAAGCGGGTAGTTTGTGTGTGCGACTTATTCAAAACGAAAAAGTGTGTTGCTTCGAAATTTGTGAAGTAAATCCAACTCTTGATAAAGAAAACTTGATGGCTGAGAACACTTTTGAGATTTTACAGAAGGTTGTTAGTCAGTTGACTTATTAAAAAATTTATGAATTAGAGAAATGGAGAATTAGAGAATTTTTTATTTAGTTTTAAATCAACAAATCTCTAATTCAACAAATCACCAATTTTTTATGACATTAGAACAAAAACTTACGGAGAAAACTGCAGAAGCATTGCAATCGCTTTACGGTGGTTCGTCTGATAAAATAGCTTTCGAAAAAACCAATCCCGATTTTATTGGTGATTTGACTTTTGTTGTTTTCAATTTCTTAAAGATTTCGAAAAAGAAACCGGAAGATACTGCAAACGACATTGGAACTTATTTAAAAGCCAATGTTCCTGAAATAGCCGATTTTAATGTTGTAAAAGGATTTTTAAATTTAGTGATAGCCGATTCCTTCTGGCTAAACTATTTTAAAACAATCAACAGTAAATCTCTTATTCTTCCAGTTCCGGAAAATGCACCCACTGTAATGGTGGAATACGCTTCTCCAAATACCAATAAACCTTTACATTTGGGACACGTTCGTAATATTCTTTTGGGATATTCGGTTTCCAATATTTTAAGTGCTGCCGGAAACAAAGTGGTGAAAACAAGTGTGGTGAACGACCGAGGAATTCACATTTGTAAAAGTATGATTGCCTGGAAAAAATTCGGAAACGGAGAAACACCTGAATCATCTGGAATGAAAGGCGATCACTTGGTTGGAAAATATTATGTGGAGTTTGATAAACAATATAAGTCAGAAGTTGAAAGTCAAAAGTCAAAAGGTCTAAGTGAGGAGGAAGCGAAAAAGAACGCACCACTAATGTTGGAAGCTCAAGAAATGCTTTTAAAATGGGAAGCGAATGACAAAGAAGTACGCGACTTGTGGACAATGATGAATGGCTGGGTTTACAAAGGATTTGCCGAGTCTTATAAAATGTTGGGAGTAAATTTTGATAGTACTTATTACGAAAGCAATACTTACCTTTTAGGAAAAGAAATTATTGATACAGGATTAGCAAAAGGTATTTTTAAAACACGTGCTGATAAATCTATATTTATTGATTTGACTGCTGATGGTTTGGATGAAAAAACTTTATTGCGTTCGGATGGAACTTCTGTTTACATGACACAGGATTTGGGAACAGCTTTGCTTCGTCATCAGGAAGTTGGATTTAAGAAAATGATTTATACCGTTGGTAACGAACAGGATTATCATTTTAAAGTTTTGTTTCTCATCTTAAAAAAATTAGGCTTTGCGTGGGCGGATGAGTGTTTTCATTTATCGTATGGAATGGTTGAACTGCCAGAAGGAAAAATGAAATCGCGTGAAGGAACCGTTGTGGATGCCGATGATTTGATGAAAGTGATGATTGATACTGCTGCTTCAACTACAAAGGAATTAGGCAAAGTAGAAGGATTAACAGAAGAAGAAGCGAATCACTTATACAAAACAATTGGACTGGGAGCATTAAACTATTTTATGCTAAAGATTGACCCTAAAAAGAAAATGCTTTTCAATCCTGCCGAATCTATTGATTTTAATGGAAACACTGCTCCTTTCATTCAATTCAATTATGTTCGTATTCAAGCGTTACTTCGCAAAGCCAAAGAGGCTTGGGATTTTGAAAACATAGATTTATTTACTCATAACGTAATACTTTTACCCAAAGAAAAAGAATTAATCATAAAGCTTTATAATTTCAATACTGTTTTACAACAAGCAGCCAATGAATTGAGTCCGGCACTTATTGCAAACTATACTTATGATTTAGCAAAAGAATTTAGTCAGTACTACCACGAAACGCCTATCTTAAAAGAAGAGCAAAAAGATTTAA
>JAYVZC010000397.1:0-7076 GCA_043783695.1 Bacteroidota bacterium | reverse complement strand
AAAATAACAGGCAAAAAAATTCACAACTATGTAATAGATATTTGCAATAAAGAACAATTAGATGAAATTTTTAAAAACGACAATTCTATTATTGGAATTATACACTTCGCAGCATTCAAAGCGGTTGGCGAATCGGTTATGAATCCACAAAAATACTATCACAACAACATTAATTCTCTTCTGAATATTTTAGATTGTTCTGTAAAATACAATGTTAAAAATTTTATTTTTTCTTCTTCTTGTTCAGTATATGGTAATATTAGTGAATTACCTGTAAAAGAAACTACCCCGATTGGAAAGGCCGAATCACCATATGCTTATACAAAGCAGATTGGGGAAGAAATTATTAAAGACTATGCCCGTTCAAATAATGAATTGCAAACTATTGCTTTAAGATATTTTAATCCCGTGGGAGCTCACATGTCCGGATTAATTGGAGAATCGCCAATTAATAAACCTAATAATTTGGTTCCTATAATCACCAATACGGCAGTTGGCAAAATCTCTGAAATGACCGTCTTTGGAAAAGATTATCCAACACGAGATGGCACTTGTGTCAGAGATTATATACACGTGACTGATATTGCTTCTGCTCACATCAAAGCAATGGTGTTTCTTCTTGATAAGAAGAACAAGACAAACTTTTCAATCTTCAACATTGGTACAGGCAGAGGTGTGAGTGTAATAGAAGCCATTCATGCTTTTGAAAAAATCAGTGGACAAAAATTAAATTATACAATTGGTCCAAAGCGACCAGGTGATGTTGGTGCTATATATTCTGATAATACTTTTGTTGCAAAAACATTAAACTGGCTACCAAAATATAATTTGGAAGATATGATGAAATCTGCCTGGAAATGGGAGTTGAATTTAAAAAAACAAAAATGATAATGTCTACTAAACATACACATTGTTTAATTTGCAATTTTCATGGCACAGAGATACTAAAGAGATATAAAAAAGACTACTTAGTAAAATGTAAATCATGTGGCTTTGTATTTTGTGAAAAAAAACCTTCTGAACAAGAATTAATTAATCATTATAATGGTTACCCTAGAAATAGTTATATTTCACCAATAACTATAAAAAGATACAATGAATTGCTTGATGATTTTGAACCATATAGAAAAACAAACAACATTATTGATATAGGTTGTGGAGATGGTTGCTTTTTAGAAGTTGCAAAACAAAGAGGATGGAATGTATACGGAACAGAATTTACTGATGTGGCTGTCCGATGCTGTTCTGAGAAAGGAATCTTAATGCAAAAAGGTGTTTTAAATTCTTCAAATTATAGAACTATTGAATTCGATGTCGCTACTTCCTTTGAGGTAATAGAACATATCAATAATCCGAAAAATGAAGTACAATCAATAAAGGAAATATTAAGAAATGGAGGTTTATTTTATTTTACTACCCCAAACTTTAACTCAATTAGCCGATTGATTTTAAAAGAACAATGGACTGTTATAGAATATCCTGAACATCTTTCATATTACACCTCGAAAACAATAAATCATTTATTAATTTCAAATGGTTTCGTTAAATTAAAAATAGAAACAACAGGAATTCACATTAATAACATAAGAAGAAGTTTTGGAAATAATTCGGATAAATCAACTGAAAAAATTGAAGAAGGCTTAAGAGTGAAAACAGAAACAAAATTACTTTTTAAATTTTTTAAAAAATTCATCAACATAATTTTAAATATTTTCAAAAAAGGAGACAATATGAAAGGCTGGTATACGAAATTATAAATGCAAAACGTTTCCTTTTCATGAATATTATGTTTGTTGTAACACCTACATGCCTATAATTGTAGATTTCTTTATAAAACCATACATGAAATGGACCAATACTGGGATGCAATTGTATGTCTGGCTGAAAAAAAATAGAATAAATAAATTTATTTTCGCTTAGGCCTCTCAAACTTATCACCTGGCATCACATAAAATGACTTTAGCCATAATATTGCATTCTCCTCTGAATTAAACATCTTTGTTGGGATAACCGGCTTATTAAATTTCAAATAAAAATTAAACCATATTTTATTCAAAAACGAATTGGTTACAAATGCAGCTGCAATTCTGTTTTCAGAACCTTCTTTGCTTGCTAATAGCTTGCTTGCTTCTGTTGTCATACTAAATTGAGCAGAACCATCAATTAGCGTTAATGCCTTTTTGCCACCTAATAATTTTGATGAAGCTGCCAAATGCTCCCTCATTTTCTCAAGAGTAATAACTGCACCTTTAATTACCCTGATACGCAAAATTCCGTCATCATCTAAAAACATTTCTGTTACAGATGTTCTGATCTTATTCATTACTCAAAAATAAAATGCATGGGGATGCAAAGCGAAATTAAGAAATTTAACGGCAGTCTCTCCCATTTTTATGAGGTATTTTAACCTTAAAACACATTTTTATTAAACAGCATAAATTGCTAACTTTACAGCAAATTATGCTATTTGTATGAAAGAACAACAGCCTGTCATTAATATAGAAGCCGAAAAAAAAGAAATTTTAAAACGATACCGTGCACTTTTGCATGCTTGTAAGCGTACTCTTGAAAAAGGGGATAAACTCCTTATCCGTAAAGCATTTGACATTTCCCTGGAAGCGCATAAAAACATGCGCAGAAAATCGGGGGAACCTTATATTTATCATCCCATTGCAGTAGCTCACATTTGCGCAGAGGAAATAGGATTGGGAACAACTTCTGTAGTTTGCGCCCTTTTACATGATGTTGTTGAAGATACAGATCTTACTCTTGAAGACATCAAAGGTTTGTTTGGAGAAAAAGAAGCAAAAATTATTGACGGGCTTACCAAAATTTCCGGTGTTTTTGATCAGGGCTCATCGCTACAAGCTGAGAACTTCAGAAAAATGTTGCTTACACTTTCTGATGATGTGCGTGTAATCCTTATTAAACTTGCCGACCGCCTTCACAATATGCGAACACTCGAAAGCATGAAGCGCGACAAACAATTAAAAATTGCTTCCGAAACACTTTACCTTTATGCTCCTTTGGCTCATAGGTTAGGATTAAATGTAATCAAAACTGAGTTGGAAGATTTAGGCTTAAAATACACAGAGCCCGAACTGTTTGATGATATTGAAAAACGCTTAAGAGAATCGGAGCCCGAGCGAAAAAAATTCATCAACAAATTTATGATTCCGATAAAAGAAATTTTAGAGGAACAAGGACTGAAAACAAAAATTATTGGTCGTCCTAAATCTATTTACTCTATCAATAATAAGATCAAAAATAAAGGCGTACCATTTGAAGAGATATATGATCTATTCGCAATTCGAATTATCATAGACACACCTCCTGATAGTGAAAAAACAGATTGCTGGAGAGTTTATTCCATCGTAACAGATTTCTATCATCCAAGTCCCGATCGTCTCCGCGATTGGATCTCTACACCCAAAGCAAATGGATATGAAAGTCTGCATACCACCGTTATGGGACCGGAAGGAAAATGGGTGGAAGTCCAAATCCGTACCGTGCGTATGGATGAATTGGCTGAAAAAGGATATGCTGCTCACTGGAAATACAAAGACAGTGCAAATGAAAGCCAGTTAGATGACTGGATACGCAAGATTCGTGAGATACTTGAAAGCCCCGAAGAAAATGCAATGGAATTTTTGGATGATTTCAAACTCAATCTTTTTGCTGAAGAAATATTTGCTTTCACTCCAAAAGGAGAAATGAAAACCTTGCCTATTGGAGCAACAGCACTAGATTTTGCTTTTGACATTCATACCAAAGTTGGAGAAAAATGTATTGGCGCTAAAGTAAATCACAAACTTGTTCCACTGAGTTACAAATTAAAAAGTGGCGATCAAATTGAAATACTAACATCTAACAAACAAACCCCTAAAGAAGATTGGTTAAGTTATGTAGTTACCGCAAGAGCGAAATCAAAAATTAAAAATGCGCTCAAAGAAGATAAAAGAAAAGTTTCGGAAGAGGGACGTGAAATTTTAGAAAGAAAATTTAATCATTTAAAAATTGATTTTACTGTTACAAATATTAATGAACTTGCTAATTACTTTAAATTACAAAGCAGTCAGGAATTATTTTACAGAGTTGCTGTAGGAAATATTAATATAAAACACCTCAAAGATTTTCGACAGGAACACGGCAAAATCGTTCACAAATCGGGAAGCATTAAAAAAGCAGAATCCGCTCAATCACTGGAACAAATGGTTACAGCGGCTAGAGGCAAATCCGACATGCTCGTGATTGGGGAAAACTTACAAAAAATTGATTATAAACTTTCTCCCTGCTGTACTCCTATTCCGGGCGATGACGTTTTTGGTTTTATTACCATCAACGAAGGAATTAAAATTCATCGTGTGAACTGTCCGAATGCCATTCAACTTCTCTCCAACTATGCATATCGTGTTGTGAAAGCAAAATGGACAAGTCAAGAATTAATTTCATTTTTATCAGGAATAAAAATTACCGGTATCGATGAAGTTGGTCTGGTAAACAACATCACAACAATTATTTCCAACGAATTAAACGTAAACATGCGTTCAATCAGTTTCGATACAAATGATGGAACATTTGATGGAACAGTAATGGTATTTGTTCACGATACAAATCACTTGACAGAATTGATGAAAAAATTGAAAAAAGTAAATGGAGTTTTAACAGTTACCCGAATCGACAGTAATAACTAAATGCCAATGTCATTAAGCTGAGAGGAGTCGAAGTGCGTTAATGATATTTTATGGAAGAATTATCCCAATATCACACTGAGCGGAGTCGAATCCACTCAGTGTGACACAAAATTTATAGTCAGAACTCAAAATAGATCAATAAAATTGGACTTATAAAGCAAAGGAGTACAATTAATCCCCATTTTTTTCGTTTCTCTAAAATTCGTACATTCGTAGTCTTAATTTCGGTTGCACCATTTATGTTCAAAGGCCTGTTACAATTTTTAAAGAGCAAAACATTTTTAAAGCATTTGACCATTTATATTGTGTCAGTATCTTTATTATGTTGGTTGGTTATTTCTTGGTTGGGTAACACAACAAATCATGGAGAAGTTATTAAAGTTCCTGATTTTTCAGGGCTAGGCTTAAAAGAGTTGGACAAGTTTGTTACAGATAAAAATTTGCATTATTTGGTTATCGATTCACTTTATGATACAAAAGCAAAAAAAGGAGTCGTAATTAAACAAGAACCGGAAGCAAATGAGGAAGTAAAGGAAGGAAGAACTATTTATTTATATGTGACATCCGTTTTGCCACCAAGCATACAAATGCCTAAGTTGATTGATCGTTCGTTGCGACAAGCTGTTGCAATGATTGTTACTTTTGGATTAAAATTAGGAAAGTCAAAGTTTGTTCCCGACCAATGTGCAAATTGTGTGTTAGAACAATTGGTAAAAGGTAAAAAAATTGCCCCAGGCGAAAAAATTGCAAAAGGAACTGTAATAGATTTAATAGTTGGAAAAGGTTTAAGTGAAGAAGAAGTTGGTGTTCCGTGTTTGTATGGTTTATCCAGAAAAGAAGCGCTTGCAAAATTAGCAGAAGCATCCTTGAGTATCGGAGTTGTTGGATACGATGTTCCAAAGGATTCTATAAGTGGAAGAGTATACCGACAAATTCCATCATGTGGAAAAGAGTCAATGATAAATATGGGCGGAACAGTTGATTTGTATTTTACAAGTGATAAAAACAAACTCTCTACAATGCCCGATACTTCAAGCGTAAAAGACAATGATGAAAATTTTGATTAATAAATTTTATCTACTAATTGCGATTTTATTTTTTTCAAACTTTGGTTTTTCTCAAGGCTTGGTTGAAAATGAATTAACAACCAACCAAGTAATTGTGAATAAATATAATCAAGTAAAATCTACTTTAAGAGCACCATCTATTATCGATACAATTAGTTTAGGTGTAAAAGGAATTTTAGATGATTTTTCTTATGCTGGTCCTTATCCAGACACAACTATTTGGCTTGATAATAAAGTATTTATCAATCACGATTTTGCAAAAGCTCCAATAACTATAGGAGTGGCAACGTTTGAAGGCTTAGATTATACTGGTTATCCCTACGATTTTACTGCCGGTGGAACCACTTCAGCTGTTGCAGATTATCTTACTTCCAAGCCAATTAACTTAAATTATCTACCAAGCGATTCACTTTATTTTAGTTTTTACTGTCAGCCACAAGGAATAGGAAACGCTCCTGAATATCAGGATTCACTCGTTGTTCAGTTCAAGCACTCTGTTGGCGGTTGGAGAAATGTATGGGCTAAAAAAGGAAGCACACTTGCAACAAATGATAGTTCTTGGACTTTAGTAATGATCCCAATAACAGATACAGCGTATTTAAAAAATGGTTTTCAATTTCGTTTTTATAATAGAGCTACTTTAAGTGCGAATGCAGATCATTGGAATATTGATTACGTGTATTTAAACAAAACTAGAAATAGAAATGATACAACGTTTGAGGATGTTTCATTTGTATATGATACACCTCCACTTTTAAATGCATATTCTGCAATGCCTTGGAAACAATATAGTGCAGCAGATATGAAAACAAGTTATTCTACAACCATTCGTAATAATCACACAGCAATTAAGAATGGAAATTTTTCTTATAAAATTTATGATAATTTAGGAGTTCAGGTAAATACTACTTATTCTGGAGGAAGCAATAATTTGGATCCTTTTTCAATAGTTGGATATATAAATTATTTTCCTTTTACAAATCCTCCTTTAAACTATACAATTCCTGCATTAGTAAATGCAGAATGGTTTACGATTGAATGTATTGTAAATTCAACTCCAGATAATAAAAGAGAAAATGATACTGTTCGTTATGTTCAAAATCTTACAAACTATTTTGCTTACGATGACGGAACAGCTGAAAATTCTTTTGGCTTAAGCACATTGTATGCGCAATTGGCTGAACAATTTACTATGAATGTAGCGGATTCCATGCAATATATAGATATCTACTTTAATCCTTTTGTAACCAATACTTCAATTTATTCTTTCAATTTGTATGTTTGGTCCGATGCTGGTGGAACACCTGGAACTCCT
>JAYVZC010000396.1:0-2984 GCA_043783695.1 Bacteroidota bacterium | reverse complement strand
GAACATCTTCTTTAATCTCTTTAAGTCTTATCTTGCGTATGAAACCAATAATCCTTGAAAGAAAAGGTACTTTTTGTGCAATTGCTTGATGACCAAACCAATTGAACGAATTTCTGGGGTTTACTTTCTCCTTATATATAGTGTCAGCCCAAAGACACACAGCAACTTACAGCCACCAACGAAAATTTACTTTGCACCCTAAGCAGGGCACCGCTCCTTCCCCGGCTTCGTTCAACAGCAAGTAGATCGAAACCCCATGAAAGGGTGTGCTTCTATCAGGGCTTTGTGTGTGGGGTTTCGACTACTTGACTTAATGTTTTGTTTGTTATGTGCAGTTTTACTGTTCGTCCGAAGCTCGTCAGTTTGAGGTTCGCACCAAAGGTTGTTAGAAGTTGGAACCCTTTTCATCGTCACTTTTTCTTCGTCTTGTCAGCGATAACAGTTTTTACAAAGTCGGGAAGTTCAATTTTATTTTGCTCTGCGATTAATCTTATTGCGTCATAATATTTTACTTCGTTGCCTGTCCAATGTATGTCAAGCCGTCTAATTTCTTTCAATGCTATGAGATTGTAATTGGTCGGACTGCCCCAATAACATTGCATACAAAGCGAAGGTTTCTTTTCTGTCTTCCAATTTTCGCAATGCTCACAACTCCATGATTTGGCTCTGTTGCATGAACCACACAACAACATAAAATCTTTAATGTCTCTTGCTGTAATGTCGCCACCGACTTCATAAGGAACTCTATGGTCAACTTGTAAATAGCGTTCTTCAAATTCTCCGTTGCAGATAAAACATCTGCCTTTTCCTAACTCGTAAAGTTTGTTCATAAAATCTTTTGGAAAAGTAACTCTGCCTGCAACTCTGTTGAGTTGGAGTTTGGTAACATCACCAAACTTGTAAGCGGCAATTGATTTACCGCCTTTGGATTTCACTTTGAAAGTTTCTAAAGGAATACCTGCTTCACGAACATCTCTTGCTGCCCTTGGTGGATGGCTATAACCATAAGTGGTTTCTAAATCTTCGGTTGTTATAAAACCATGTTTCAGAATATGGTCAATAACAATTTTAGCCCTCTTGTTGGTTATTGAATTTATGTGCTGTAAAAATTCTTTCGGGTACCCGCCTGACGGACGGACAGGTTTTGTTTTACTCATGGTTTGCAAAAAGTTCTCCTTGATAAATTTGTCCCGCTATTAATTTAGCGGGATCAATTTTCGCAATAAGTGCTGGTGAAAGATAAATTGCTTCGTAAGTAATTTCATTACGATTGAGAAGTGTTGCTTGTGTTGAGCGCCCTGCGTTCACTTCAATTTTTGTTAGGTGTAAATTTTCTGGCAATGGATTACCAAAAGTTTTGTCGCCTGTCCTTCCGTCAAAACTTAAAATGTAAGGAATGTCTTTATGGTTAAGTTCAAAGAGTGAAACAACAAAATTGTCAAACTCAATGTTGCCCGAATAATTGAAACCACCGTTCATTCCTGTTCCTTGATATGGTGGGTCCATGTAAATTAAATCGTCAGCATTTGCAAGGTCAACAATGTTTGTGTAGTCGGTTGAATGAATTTCTGTTTTGCCTTTTAGAAGTTGCGACACTCTCAAAATATCATCCCTCATCATTTGAGGATTTCGTCCAAGCCGTCTTTTGTCGGGGCTTTGATTAAAACCACCTTGTGAGTTGTAACGAACTGCTGCCTTCACACACTTTGCTAAAAGAAAAAGTAAGTATTCAGATTTTTTTGTGTCGTTAAACTTCTGTCTGATTTCATAATAATATTCTTCTTCGTTTCCGTGTTGTCCGTGCCAAATGTCGTGGTAATGTTTAATGATTGACTTCGGATTATTGATGATGCTATCCCAAAGTTGTGTCAACGGTTCGTTGATGTCGTTAATGACAAAATGATTTGTCTTGAAGTAATAAGCAGAAGCAATTGTAATAGCTGCCGAACCTGCAAACGGCTCAATCAGTCGGTTAAAGTCGTTAGGATAGAAACGCAAAATTTGGTCTGCCAAGTTTCGCTTGCTGCCTTGATATGGAATTGGATGTGGTAGCTTCATTTGTCTATAATTTGTCTGTCAAAAGTAGGAAAATAAATGTTCGTTTCATGCACAAAAGTTTCAAGTTAGCAGTGTCCCCAAAAATTGCCCATAACGTTTTGCGGGTTTAAGAAGTTGGCGATTTCGGAGCACTAAACTGTCAAGCCACCACAACAGTTTATTAGATACACAAATGTTTGATTAACCGCTGCACCCGCATTTCGTTTAAGCCCATGTTAGCAGATGCCCTTCTGTCTATCCGAAGGTTTGTCGTGTCATTTCTGCACGCACTTTCTACGAAGTGATTTACATTAGAAGCACTGTCTGTCCGATTACGCACAAAGCCAGTGCGTTGGGAAAATAAATTTTTTAAAAAAGAAGCGTTGGCAAAAATTCTTCTTGGGTGGAGAAAAAAATACTCTCTTAAAAAAATTGCTTGAAGCGTTGGCTTGTGCGTTTTTTAAGAGTGTATTTTTTTGTGGGTGGAGTTTCATCTTAATCTTTTTTTTGTTAGTCGTGATAATTTATTGTAATCAACCTTGCGAAATGAAAACCAAAGCACAACTAACCAATGCTTGAAATTATCATAGAAGGAAAATATTTTCGGAACTAATTTTTTACCAAAGTAAAACAGAAGGAGAAACAAAGGAGAAACAAAAGTCCAAATGTTTGAGAGGCGGTCAACTTCTAAAACATCATAGTGTTTATTCATTTGATAAACTGCGAATGGAGAAGCACAAGCAAGAACAAGAAAAGTCAAAACATCAATCACAATATCAATTCTCTTTGTAACTATTGAAATAAGTTTACTGACTTCATTTGAAAGTTCAGAAAATTGATTTTCAATTTTTGTGTTCGGATGAATTTTCAGAAGTTCTAAATACGCCTCACGGAAAGCAAGCAAACTGACTACATCATTGACTTCTGCGAAAGCAGAAGTCAAATGC
>JAYVZC010000395.1:0-7082 GCA_043783695.1 Bacteroidota bacterium | reverse complement strand
AATTTTTTAAATACATTGGATAAACGTCAAATCTTATCGGGCTTTGCTGAGATTATTAAACATGCTTTAATTGCTGATGCAAACTATTGGAGAAAAGTAATAAATGCCGATTTTGCCGATTTAAATTCTTTTGATGATTTAATTAAAACTTCCATTCATATTAAAAACACTATTGTTTTAGAAGACCATACTGAACAAAATATTAGGAAAACATTAAATTTTGGACATACAATAGGACATGCAATAGAAACATTTTCTTTAGAACATGAAAATAAAAAACAGTTGTTGCATGGAGAAGCAGTTGCTGTTGGAATGGTTTGCGAAGCGTATCTTTCGCATAAAATTTGCAAACTATCGAAAGACGAATTAAAAGACATTACAGAATTTATTATTGGAAAATTTAAGTCGGTTAAGTTAGATGAAATGGATGCTCATCGCTTGATAGAACTGATGCGCCATGATAAGAAAAATGAAAAAGGTGATATTAATTTTTCATTATTGTCTGCCATCGGAAAGTGTGAGATTAATAAAAAAGCAAAAGCCGATCAAATTGTAGAATCATTAAAATATTATACCGAACAAATTAAATTGATGAAATGATGAGCTATACTATTTCACATCCTACAAAAAAAATAATTGGAACAGTTTCTCTCACCGCATCAAAAAGTGAGAGTAACAGAGCCTTGATTATACAAGCATTGTGCTCCGAAAAATTTGAAATAAAAAACGTAGCAACTGCTCAAGATACGGTTACGCTAAATAAAATTCTCCAAGCTCCGAACTCCGAACTCCTCAATGTTGGTGCAGGCGGAACAACCATGCGTTTTCTAACTGCCTATTTTTCTACAAAGATAGGAACACGAATTCTCACGGGTTCCGAAAGAATGAAAAAACGCCCAATAGGAATTTTAGTAAAAGCTTTAAGAGATTTAGGTGCACAAATTGAATACATAGAAGAAGAAGGATTTCCTCCCTTAAAAATTACAGGAAAAGCTTTAAGAGGTGGAGAAATAGAAGTAGACGGAAGTGTGAGTAGTCAGTTTATTTCAGCACTATTGCTTATTGCTCCCGAATTACAAAATGGATTAGTCATAAAATTTAAAGGTGAAATTACATCTCGTCCATACATCAACATGACTTTAAAAATGATGGAAGAGTTTCGTGTTTACGGACAATGGCATGAAAATTTTATTTCGGTCAGTAAACAAAATTATCACAAAAAAAGTGAAGTAGATTATGCTTATAAAATAGAAGGAGATTGGAGTGCCGCATCCTATTGGTACGCAATGGCGGCACTTAGTAACGAAGCCGATTTAACAATCAAAGGATTAAATCATCCAAGCTTACAAGGCGATTCTATTCTTGCTGATGTATTTACTTTTTTTGGAATTAAAACAGAATATATTTCTGACGGAATTAGAATTACAAAAAATAGAATTAAAGACGAACACTTTGGTTTTGATTTTTCTGATTGCCCCGATTTAGCCCAAACAGTTGCAATTGTTGTAAGTGCATTAAATATTCCGGCTTTGTTTAATGGTTTACATACTTTAAAAATAAAAGAAACCGATAGAATAAAAGCATTAAAAACGGAATTGAAAAAATTAGGAACAGAAGTTGAAATTTTAAATGATAACAGTATAAAAATAATTCCAACAGCTAGCATCGGTACTCCGGCATCCATCTCTACCTATGAAGATCATCGCATGGCAATGGCTTTTTCAGCACTAGCAATGAAATTGGAAAACATCACAATCGAAAACCCAGAAGTAGTAAAAAAATCCTATCCAAATTTTTGGGAAGATTTAAAAAGTTTGGGATTTGTGGTGAAAGAAGAATAGAAGTTTGGAATTTATTCCAAATCATAATTTAACCTAATATAGACAGCAAATAAAAATCTTTTTTAATCATGAAGATCATGAAAACCTGCCTGCCGGCAGGCAGGTCTGCGTTCCATTTTGTTGAGTCAGATTCGTTTACTAACGTAATTAAATCTCCAAAATAAAAACACGGCTGCAACAGTTAAGCCTAAAGATAAACCATACCAAATTCCTTGTACTCCCAAATTTAATTTAAATCCGAAAAAATAACTCATCGGCAATCCAATTGCCCAATAAGAAATTAACGTTATAATGGTTGGAATCTTTACATCTTTAACTCCTCGTAAAACACCCAACCCAACCACTTGTATTCCATCACTTAGCTGAAAAAATGCTGCTATAACAAGTAATGAAGAAGCAATAGAAATAACATTTGATTCTTTACTGAAAATGGTTGGAAGAAAATTTTGCAATAAAATAAATGTCAGTGCCATAATTCCCATAAAAATTAACACCATTGCAAATGCACTAAATCCAGCTGTTCTAACACCTTCTCTGCTTTTTAATCCCAATTGATTTCCAACTCTAACAGATGCAGCGGCCGATAATCCACTTGCCATCATGTATGTTGTAGCAGCAATGCTCAATGCAATTTGATGAGCAGCTTGGGCATCCGGACTAATCCAACCAATCATTACTACTGCAAACGCAAATGCTCCAACTTCAAATACCCATTGTAATCCGGAAGGAATTCCAATCCCCAATATTTTTTTTACCAATGCTTTGTTAATTCGATTGAAATTGAATCCTACCCAATATTTTTTAAAATGTTTGTTGTAATAAACATAAGCAAACATCGCTAAAGCCATAGCCACACGAGAAATAAAGCTCGCCCAGCACGAACCCATCAAGCCCATTTTTGGAAATCCCCAATGTCCGAAAATCATTAAATAGTTTAAAAGAATATTCAATAAATTGGAGCCTATGGTAATTAACATGGCAATTCGAGTAAACGAAAGACCTTCTGTAAATTGTTTAAACCCCGAAAAAATACAAAGTGGAATCATTCCTAACATCATTACATTTAGAAATGGAATGGCCATATCAACCACTTGCTGTTTTTGGTCGAAAAGATTTAAAACGGGTGAAATTGCAAATAGAAGGGCAAAAAGTAGAATCCCTAAAACAGTATTAATGATAATGCTATGTTTGAGCAAAGCGGCATTTTCGGTAGTATTATTGGAACTATCGGCTGAAGCTACTAGTGGGGTAATGCCATAGGAAACGCCCAATCCAAAGACCAAAACTAAGGTATAAAGACTATTGGATAGAGCTACAGCAGCCTGTTCTGCTGTTCCAATTTGTCCAACCATTGCTGTGTCAACAACTCCCACCATAATGTGCCCTAATTGGCTTAAAACTACTGGGTAGGCTAATAAAAAGGTGGCTTTGTAATTATTGATGTAATTTGTGGAAAACAGTTTAGGCATAAGGCGACAAAGATAGTTTTTATCTTCAAAAGAGTAGAACCCTTTAAATTGATACAGGTTTTTAAAAGATAAATTTTTATCAACAGTATGCAACCTCGACTGTAAAAAAGACATCTAAAATATAATATACATAAAGGCAAACATTTATTATATTTGCTGGTAGAATTTTATTTTAATAAACAATAAAAATGAAAAAACATTTACTAACTTTTCTTTTGCTTGGAGTAACTATCTTGCAAGGTTTTTCTCAAACAGTTAAAATTCCGGCTACCAATACTAAAGAGTATGAGGTTATGAAGGCTGAGGGAAAGATTGCTGCAGGAACTAAGATTATGAATACAACAGGAAATCCCTCATTAGCTAATCAATTAAATGCTCAGCCAGTATCTCCTGAAGTATCCACAGGCTGTAATCCTTTTATTCCAGGTGGAACGCCTGTTATGGGGCCTAATGATGATCAGAGCACTGGTTTAATAGCTCTTCCATTTACTTTTTGTCTTTATGGGACAAACTATACTTCTTGCTACATCAATAATAATGGTAATATTTCTTTTGGGTCTTCATACGGAACTTTTTCTTCTTCCCCTTTTCCTGATCCGGGTTATATTATGGTAGCTCCTTTTTGGGGAGATGTTGATACACGTGGAACAGGCACTGTTACGAATATCATAACACCAACACATATGGTTGTTACATGGCAGGCTGTTGGATATTTCGCCTCAATGACAGACAAAGTAAATACATTTCAATTGATTATTACTGATGGTGCTGATCCCATCTTACCCGCTGGAAACAATCTGGCTTTTATCTATCAGGATATGCAATGGACTACTGGTGCGGCTTCAGGAGGAGTGGGTGGTTTTGGTGGAACTCCAGCAACAGTAGGAGTGAATGAAGGAGGAATAGGAGGAAGCTATATCCAACTTGGTCGTTTTGATCAACCGGGTGCAGCTTATGATGGTGGTTATGGCGCCAATGATGGTGTTAGCTGGCTTGATTATAAGGCATTTTATTTTAATGCGTGTTCTGTAACTAATATTGCTCCTGTTGTAAGTATTACTCCTCCTTTAGTAAATGGCGGTGCTTGCGATACAATAAAGCTTTGTGGGATAAATGATACTTTACTTGTGAGTGCTTTGTTTTTATCTCCTGAAATAGGACAAATTACCAATATTGCAGTAACCCTGCCTGCCGTTCCCGGATTTACCATTTTAAGTAATACTCCAGGAAATTCTGCAACCGCACAAGTTCAAATTATTGCATCTCCGGCAAATGCAGGGTTACAAGTGATAACTTTTGTTGCGACAGATAATGGTATTCCTGCTCAATCAACAACCGTTAACTTGAATATTTTTATTGATACTACCGGATTAGCTGCATTTAATCCTGTAATTTCGGGGGTGCTTGATTTTTGTCAAGGGACAACTACACTAAGTGTTTCACCAACAACTTTCGATTCATATATTTGGAGTACAGGCTCTACCACAACATCTACTGTAATTAATTCTACCGGAAGTTATTGGGTTACTTCTAGATTAAACGGATGCTATAAAACAACTTTTGTGAATGCTACTGAACATCCTTTGCCAACACCTGTTATAACGGGCAACTTATTTTCTTGTTTAGGAACAACAACCCTTGCTGTCGATTCGTTAATTTATTCAACTTATCTATGGTCAAATTCAAGTACAAATGATTCTGTTTCAGTTGGACCCGGAACATACACAGTGAGTGTAACCGATGGATTTGGTTGTGTGGGCGCATCGCCATCTGTAACTGTCGTAGCTTCCGTGGCACCAGTCATTACCGGTATTATTGCTATTTGTAATGGAGATCCTTCTGCATTAAATACTACTATCCCTTATGCAAGTTATAGCTGGTCAAATGGAAGTACAAATGATACAGCATTTACTCCGGCAGGTTCATATACTGTTACTGTTATTGATATAAACGGTTGTAATATGACATCGCCACCGATTATTGTCAATCCATTTAATTTTACCCTTGCCGGTAGTGGAGTAATACCATATTGTTTAGGACAAAGTATTGCATTAACAGCTACACCAAGCCCAAGTGCCGGTGCCTCTTTGCTTTGGTCTACATCTGCAACAACCTCAACTATTAATGTGAGCACTGCTGGTACGTATACTGCCACTGTTACTTATCCAAATGGGTGTACTACAGATACAATATTAACAGTTGCTCCTCCTAATCCTCTACCAACGCCTGCAATAGTTGGTAATCTAATTTCTTGTGGAACTACTCCTACCACTCTTAATGTGGATTCTGCAAGTTTATATACAAGTTATTTATGGTCAACTTCAAGTACAACTTCTACCACTACAGCATTGTTGGGAACAGTTACTTTAATAGTTACAGATCTTAATGGATGTGTGGATTCCACTTCAACTACTGTTGTTAATTCTAATCCTCTTGTTTCTATTACCGGAGTTGCTCCCTTTTGCCCCGGTGATAATATTTCTTTGACTGCTGTTCCAACAATAACTTCTGGAGCGAATTATGTTTGGTCAAATTTAGATAATACTGCTTCTATAACAGTTTACTCATCCGGCAACTATTTTGTTACAGTAACTTATCCGACAACTGGTTGTTCTACATCAGACACTGTTGCTGTTACACAATTTGCTACACCAGTTGCTAATTATACAACATCTCCATCTAGTCCTTCGCTTTTGGGCGTTCCAGTTAATTTTATTGATTTATCAACTGTTGTATCCAGCACAATTGTTAATTGGGTTTGGTATTTCGGGGATAATGCGGGTGTTATTGGATCAACTGTTCAAAATCCTACTTATACATATAGCCAAAGTGGAATATATGCTGTTGTACTAGCAGTTCAAAGCGCAAATGGTTGTTGGGATACAATCAGGTTTAATTACGAAGTCATACCTTTGCTATTAGTTCCCAATATTTTTACTCCTAATAATGATGGTAACAATGATTTTTTAGCATTTGAAAGTTTAGATTATTTTACGGGTTCAGGAATAGTTGTTTATAATCGATGGGGGAATTTAATATATGAAAGCAGTGATTATAAAAATAATTGGAACGGGGATAACCAATCCGATGGAGTATATTATTTTGTGTTAAGTGGTCCTAAATTGGACAAACCTATTGCCGGTTTCGTGCAACTACAGCGATAGAAATAATTTATATTTATAAAAATCCTACTAAGCAATTAGTAGGATTTTTTTTTTTGAATTTCCAATTTAAATTTTTGTTTTGTTTATTGTCTACTTTTTATATTGCCTATTGTATACTACCTTCTATTTTTCCGTATCTTTGCAACAATAAAGTTCTTTAAAAGCATTTACAATTCAATTTAAACGAAAAATTTAAATTAAGAATTTGTACAGTATGGGGTCGTACGGTTTTGACAGCGTTGCGATTTTTATGTAAGCATGTCGTGTGTTGTGAATATGGCACGTAAATCCTAATTCTCAAAATTCTATCTGGCGAGTCTAACTTGTCTATGGCTGCTTAATACCAAGTATTAAGTGCCGTTGTTTCCGGAGAAGCTCTGATCTTCTGCGTCTCCTGTGAAGCACTACAAATGAAGAAATAGTTGCGGAGTGCTTTGATTCGTGATGAGATAAAAAAGCTAAGTATATTTTGTGGCCTGCAGGTTTGCCTGAAATATATCTAAAATCAAATATCTGATACACATGTAGAAAGCTTATTAATACGATGTTTGGACGAGAGTTCGAATCTCTCCGACTCCACGGAAAAAGTGTAGAAAAGTAAAATTTTC
>JAYVZC010000394.1:0-2991 GCA_043783695.1 Bacteroidota bacterium | reverse complement strand
ATGTTCTTGGTCACTTGTTGTTTGTCGATAAGCTACTAAATCAAAATTTCCCCACTGAGTTGGCATTTTTACTTGAACATCTTTTGTGATGATAGATTCATTTTTAATTCGGTAAGCAATTAAATCTTCAATAGAAATAATTTTAAGATTGTGTTTTTTAGAAATTTCAATCAATTGAGGTAAACGAGCCATTGTTCCGTCTTCGTTCATAATTTCCACTAAAGCTCCGGCCGGTTCAAATCCTGCTAATCTTGCTAAATCAATAGTTGCTTCTGTATGTCCTGCTCTGCGTAGAACTCCGCCATTTTTAGCTTTTAAAGGAAAAATATGTCCCGGTTTACCAAATTCCTCTGGTTTGATGTTCGGATTAATTAATGCCTGAACGGTTTTCGAACGGTCGGATGCCGAAATTCCGGTTGTACAGCCATACCCGAGTAAATCGACAGAAACGGTAAAAGCTGTTGAGTGTTCGGCCGTATTATTAGTAACCATCATTTCAAGTCCCAATTCAGCACAGCGTGCTTCAGTAATAGCGGCACAAATAAGTCCACGACCATGTGTAGCCATGAAATTAATGACTTCAGGAGTCACATTTTGAGCAGCAGTAAGAAAATCACCTTCGTTCTCACGACTTTCATCATCCACAACGATAATTACTTTTCCCGCTTTTAAATCGGCAATAGCTTCTTCAATAGTATTTAATATAGAATGCATTTTTAGTAGTATTATACTGCAAAGGTAAGCAAAAATAGTTGTTTTTGTTTAATTGTAGAGGACAGTAATTATAGAGTCTGATGCAGTAATTTTAAAAATAAATTATTTCTGCAAGAAAATTATCAAACCTTTTCCGAATAATGATTGTCATCAAAAGGAGAGATGCTACCGAAAGCATATATGTATTTTGCCTTCAAACATAGATTCGAATATTTTTTTGCCTTTTCAACTTTTGCTTATTCCCCTTTAAATCCTATATTTGCAATCCAAAATTCATATTAAATAATTCATTAAATGGCAAATTCAGGCGATATCAACGTAGGTTCAGTAATTCGTTTTAACGGAGAACTTTGTAGAATAGAAGAATATCAACACCGTACACCTGGAAACTTGCGTGCATTTTATCAAGCACGTATGCGTAACTTAAAAAATGGTAAAATTGTGGAAAACCGTTTCAGAGCCGGTGAAGCAGTTGAAGTAGTGCGTGTTGAATTTAAACAAATGCAATTTATTTACCCTGAAGGTGAATTTATTGTTGTAATGGATAACGATACTTATGAGCAAATACACATTTCCTCTATCCTACTTGGAGATTCTATTAAATTCTTAAAAGAAGGAATGGAAATTAAAGTTTCTTTTGAAGGTGATGAGGCTATTTTGGCTGAAGCGCCAGTATTTGTTGAGCTAATGATTACTTATGCTGAACCCGGAGTAAAAGGCGACACCGCAACCAATACATTAAAACCGGCTACTATGGAGACGGGTGCTGTTGTTAACGTTCCTTTATTTGTGAATGAAGGAGAAAAAATTAAAATTGATACTCGAACTAACTCTTATGTTGAACGCGTAAAATAAATAATCAGAACCCCTAAGCCCTCTAACCTCATTCGCCCTTTGGGCACCTTCTCCAAAAAGGAGAAGGGAGGCGGAAGTAATTTTTTGGGGAGGGGAATAGCTTCGAAAGAATAATTTCATTTCACCATTTTCTTTTTTCTTCACAATTCTTGAGTCTTCTTAAATAGCTGATTAGTTTATCCGATTGCCAAAGGCAATAAATCAAAAAACACAGAAAAAAATCATTTTACATCATTAAAATTATCATAATCTTTGGCTTGTCTAGAGATATTCGGGATTCCATTGTATCATTTTTAATCATAAAAATCATACTCAATCTGCGTTCCTATCCCATACAGTGTGTTAAACAACAATACTGTTCAATCACAAATAATTATTATATTTGAGAAATAGAATCAAAAAATGAAATTACCATCAGCATATAAATTAAAAGATATTGCCACAATCATCAATTGTGAATTTGAAGGCAATAGTGAGCATATCGTTACAGGATTAAATGAAATTCACATGGTGGAAGCCGGTGATATTGTTTTTGTAGACCACCCTAAATATTACGATAAAGCTTTACAATCAAAAGCTACAACCATACTTATCAACAAAAAAGTAGAATGTCCGAAAGGAAAAGCATTGTTAATTTCAGAGGATCCATTTAGAGATTATAATAAATTAGTTCGACATTTTCTACCGGTAAATTATTCTTTAAAACAAATCAGCGATACTGTTAAAGTTGGAAAAACCAGTATAATTATGTCGGGAGTTTATTTGGGAAGCAATGTTACCATTGGTGAAAACTGTGTAATTCATCCCAATGTGGTTATTTATGATGATTGTCATTTAGGAAACAATGTAATTATTCATTCAAATACAGTAATTGGAGCGGATGCTTTTTATTATAAAAAACGAGCAGAATATTTCGATAAAATGATTTCTTGTGGAAGAGTAATTATTGAAGATGATGTAGAGATAGGAGCTATGTGCACCATTGATAAAGGCGTTTCGGGCGATACAAAAATTGGCGCAGGAACAAAACTTGATAACCATGTTCAAATTGGACACGATACACAAGTTGGGAAAATGTGTTTAATGGCAGCCCATGTTGCTGTTGCGGGTGTTGTAGTTATTGAAGATGGCGTTACATTATGGGGACAAGTTGGAGTTCGTAGCGATGTTAGACTTGGGAAAGGCTCCGTTTTATTAGCACAATCGGGCTTAGGAGAAGATATTCCGGATGGAAAAACATTTTTTGGTTCTCCTGCCGGTGAAGCTAGAGCAAAAATGAAAGAAGTTGCAGCATTAAAAATGTTACCTGATTTGATAAAGAAGATTGTAGAGAAAAAGTGACGTTCACGATTCCTTCCCCTGCCCGATCCAAATGGGGACAAGACTCAAGTGTTGTATTAGAATTTAAGGATTGGATATTAG
>JAYVZC010000393.1:0-2996 GCA_043783695.1 Bacteroidota bacterium | reverse complement strand
AAAACTGAAGCTGAATTTTAAAAGCATTGCAAAAACTATAAACTACAAACTGAAAACTACAAACGAATCAGCAAGTATCGATTTCGACAAACTTCAGTTTCCTTTAGAGATTCGTAAATGGGAAAAAGGTGATACGTTTTATCCATTAGGAATGAAAGGCAAAAAAAAGTTGAGCGATTTTTTTATTGATAAAAAAATATCTATTCCTGAAAAAGAAAATACCTTGTTACTCATTTCAAAAGGCAAAATTGTTTGGGTAATTGGTTTACGAATGGACGACCGCTTTAAGATTACAGATAAAACAACCAAAATATATTTTGTAGAACGAGTTTAGTTCTTAACTTTGAAGCACAATGCAAGACGAAATTCTTTTTGAAGAAAAACAATATATAGGCTATAATAAATGGTCGATAATGTGGCGTACTGTCGTGGCTATGTTTTGCTTCATTCTTTATTACTGGAGCGAAAATCCAAAACCAGTAGATGTTGCTATGGTGGAAATTCCCTCTTCTCCTGTTGATGAAAACTCAGGGCAATTGTTCTTTTTGATGGGCATCATATTAATGACACTTTCCTTGATATTAATATTTGTATTACACATTCACACAAAGATTATTGGAAACAGTTTAATATTAGATGGATTATGGACATCTAGAAAAGTAAAGATTGATTTGAGCAACATTGTAGAAGTTAAAAAAGTAAAATACAGCAAGTATTTACTAAATCGACCTGTTTATAACCTTCACTTTAAAAACAAAATTCGCTTTTTTACACAAGGTAATGATGCCATAGAATTAACTGACAAAGATGGTCTGAAATACCGCATTGGCAGCCAGAAAGCGGATGAATTTCTCAAAATTTTAATGAACCTGACTCCCTATAACAAATCATAAAAGATTTGCACAATTTGTAACACATTCTTAATTTACTCGTAGAACAAAGTCGTCTAAAGATTTATTGCTAATACCGAAAGCACATTCAATATAGTTCAACTACATTGACCTATTTGCTTGTAGTTCGGCATTAAGTTAAAATTATTAATAAAACTAACAATTAATCGCTCTCGCCATGACAAATGCTACAAAATCTACTCCGATCTCCATTGAAAAAGAAAACATTAGCGGTTTAAAGTTTCCGGATACTGATGTTTTAACTTCAAAAGAGGAAATTAAAAACAGGTTTACCAATCTTGAAAGAGCATTAAAATTGGGCAACTTAGAACACGATAAAATAAAGATCGTGTTTGAAGATTCCGAAGGAATAAAACAAGTAAACACTACCGTTTGGGGAGTTACCGACAAGCGAGTGATATTAAAACAAGGAGTAGTAATTCCAATTCATCGAATTCACGATGTAAATGTATAAACCCTTTATTTTGATACCATTTAACAAAATTTAGCCATCAATTACTAATAATATCTTGAAAATAGCCCCGATTCTTCGGGGCTATTTTTTTATCTTTACAGCAGTTCAACTAAAAAGTAATTCAACTACTACCTATGAAAAATATTTTAAGATTTTTTATTCTACTCACTGGCATTTTTATTTTAAACTCAGCTACGGCTCAGCTTTCTGATCCCGTAAAATGGAAAGCATCCAGCAAAAAGATTAGCGAGTGTGAATATGAATTACAATTCACAGGAACAATTGAAGAAGCTTGGCATGTGTATTCCCTTAACATAATAGGAGATGACGGTCCAATGCCTACCCGATTTGATTTTGACAAAAACCCTGATTTCGAGTTAGTCGGCAAAACAACTGAAGGTACTCCTGTAAAAGTGTTCGATAAAGTATTTGCAATGGAAGTCGCATATTTTGAAAAAACAGTAACCTTCAAACAAAAAATTAGATTAAAAGCGGGTAAAGAAATAGTAATCAAAGGTAATTTTGAATACCAAGCTTGCACAGAAGAAAAATGTATTTTTCAGAATCACAATCCGATTGAATTTAAATTAAAAGGAAGTGCAGAGTGTGAAAAAGGAGGCGTAAAATTAATTCCGGTAGAAACAGGAAACCTGCCATGTATAATTGATTCTGGCGCAGTAGCAAAAGCATTTGCTTTAAAAAAATCTTCAGCAAGCGAATCAAAAACTGCAAACTCAGGTTCAACAGTTACATCTTCCATTTCTCAAAACAACAATTTTAAAAAAGAGAATGATGATACTTCATTAGAAGGAAAATCCTGGTGGTCGATTTTATTAACAGGTTTTTTATGGGGATTTGCAGCGCTTTTTACGCCTTGCGTATTTCCTTTGATTCCAATGAATGTTAGTTTCTTTTTGAAGAGAAGTAAAACAAAAGCAAAAGGAAAACTAAATGCAGTATTATATGCGCTATCAATCATTGTGATTTTTGTTTCATTGGGATTGGGTATTTCAGCAATTTGGGGTGGTGGAGCATTAAATACGTTTGCCACAAGTGCAGGATTTAATTTTGTAATTTTTATTTTATTACTTGTTTTTGCTGCTTCGTTTTTAGGTGCATTTGAAATAGTTTTGCCTTCGTCATTTGTAAATAAAATTGATGCGCAAGGCGATAGAGGTGGCTTTGCCGGAATATTTTTCATGGCATTGGCTTTAGTTGTTGTATCGTTTTCTTGTACAGGACCAATGGTTGGAAATGCATTAGTAGCAGCATCTACATCCGGAAATACAGCTGGTGCTTTTTGGGCAATGCTTGGGTTTTCATCTGGTTTAGCTTTGCCTTTCGGCCTATTTGCTTTCTTCCCTTCCATGCTAAATTCAATGCCAAAAAGTGGAGGCTGGTTGAATACAGTAAAAGTTGTATTGGGGTTTCTGGAATTAGCACTTGCATTAAAATTTGCATCTAATGTAGACGTAGCTTATAACTGGGGGATTTTAACTCGTGAAGTATTCATTTCTCTTTGGATAGCCATTTTTGGATTGATGACCATCTACTTAATTGGAGGATTTAGAACTGCTCACGATAGCGATACAAAACATCTTTCGGTAACACGTTTATCTTTTGTTATTCTT
>JAYVZC010000392.1:0-2998 GCA_043783695.1 Bacteroidota bacterium | reverse complement strand
GCTCAAAATAGTCCAAAGGATATTTTGAGATTAGTATTGTAAATGCCGAGAGAGTAACTGTTATAGTGCAAAATTGCAAAGCAATTATTGGACTACCTACCTACCTACCTGCCTGCCGGCAGGTTACAGATACCGATTCGGTATTAACGCAACAAATGTGTTTTTGTCATTGTCAACAGCATTTGTTTTAGCAAGATTTTAGAGCCACTTCCCTTAGCAATCAATAAAATGAAGAAATTACTGAGCAAAACATAAACGATTTATTGAGAAACCATTTTTTTCTCTTGACGTTTACGCTCTGTTTCATCCAAAATTACTTTACGCATGCGTATAGAACCTGGAGTTACTTCTACATACTCATCAATTTGAATATATTCCATTGCTTCTTCTAATGAGAAATTAATTTTTGGTGCAATACGCATTTTATCATCTGTTCCGGATGCACGCATGTTACTTAATTTTTTCTCTTTAGTAATGTTTACAACAATGTCATCCTGGCGATTGTTTTCTCCAATGATTTGTCCTGTGTAAATTGGTTGACCCGGATCAACAAAGAATTTGCCTCTGTCTTGTAACTTATCAATTGAATAAGCAATTGCAGTTCCTAATTCACCTGAAATTAAAACTCCGTTGTTACGACTTGGAATAATACCTTTCCAAGGTTCAAACGCTTTAAAGCGATGTGCCATAATTGCTTCACCTGCTGTTGCTGTTAAAATGTTATTACGCAATCCAATAATTCCACGCGATGGAATTTCAAATTCTAAATGTTGTAAATCTCCTTTTGGTTCCATTAATAACATATCACCTTTACGTTGACTCACATACTCAATTACTTTTCCGGCAGATTCTTCAGGAACGTCAACCGTTAAATATTCAATTGGCTCACATTTTACTCCGTCAATTTCTTTGATGATAACTTGTGGTTGTCCAACTTGAATCTCATACCCTTCACGTCTCATTGTTTCAATCAAAACCGATAAGTGAAGAATTCCTCTTCCGAAAACCAAATAAGAATCAGCAGAGTTTGTTTCTTCAACACGCAAGGCAAGATTTTTTTCTAATTCTTTAAATAAGCGATCACGCAAGTGGCGCGATGTTACAAATTTTCCTTCTTTACCGAAGAATGGTGAGTTGTTGATACAAAACAACATATTCATGGTTGGTTCATCAATTGCAATTGGAGTTAATCCTTCCGGATTTTCAAAATCAGCGATAGTATCCCCAATTTCAAATCCTTCGATTCCTGTTATCGCAACAATTTCTCCAGACTGAATTGTCTCCGTTGATTTTGCTTTTCCTAATCCTTCGAAAGTGAATAATTCTTTGATGCGAGATTTAACAATAGAGCCATCACGTTTCACTAACGATACTGGCATGTTTTCTTTTATAGAACCACGGTGTACTCTTCCAACTGCAATACGTCCAACAAATGAAGAGAAATCCAATGAAGTGATTTGCATTTGTAATGTTCCCTCTAGACGAGGAGCTTCTGGGAAAAACTCAATAATCGTATCTAATAAATAAGTAATATCATCCGTAGGATTTTTCCAATCTGGACCCATCCAACCTTGTTTTGATGAACCGTAAACCGTTTTAAAATCCAATTGTGCTTCGGTAGCATCTAAGTTGAAGAATAAATCAAATACCTGATCATGCACTTCGTCTGGACGACAGTTTGGTTTATCTACTTTATTAATTACCAAAACAACTCGTTTGCCTTGTGCCAATGCTTTTTGTGTTACGAAACGTGTTTGAGGCATTGCGCCTTCAAACGCATCTACTAATAATACAACGCCATCGGCCATGTTTAATACACGTTCTACTTCTCCTCCAAAATCAGCGTGACCGGGAGTATCAATAATGTTGATTTTTGTTCCTTTATATCTTACCGAAACGTTTTTTGCCAAAATGGTAATTCCGCGTTCACGCTCTAAATCGTTGTTGTCAAGGATTAATTCACCGGATTCTTGATTGTCGCGAAACAATTTTCCTGTGTGTAAAATTTTATCTACCAAGGTTGTTTTTCCGTGATCGACATGGGCAATAATGGCAATGTTTCTAATGTTTTTCATTTTCTATTCTTTAATAGCTATTCATTAATTGAGCGTGACCCAATAACAGATAATTTTTTTATTAATTATAAGGGTGCAAAAGTAGTCATTTTTATTGGTATTTGTGCACAAGCCGACTTGATATAATAGCTGTTGGTCGAAATTTAGGTGCATTATCGCTCAATTAAACACCTTTTCTTTCGCTATAATTACTTGTGATTGTACCTTAATCCTTCTTTTTTATAATTGAACTTAGGTAAATAAAATCATAAAAAAACTGCGTCCCCAATTACACCAATTTCAGTACTTCTGTTTTTTCTGTAATCATCATCCCTTCTATATTTTTCAATAAATTTAATCCTGGCTTTTTTCCTTTTTCAATTGTTCCCAATTGCTTGAAGCCTAAAAAATTTGCCCCATTTTTTGTTGCCCAAATAAGTAATGTTTGCAAAGGAATTTGCGGATAGTGTTTCACAATTGTTTTTAATTCATCTAAAATGGATAAGCTCCAATTGGATGCCAGACTGTCGGTTCCAACTGTTATAGGTAAATTTTCTTCAACAAATAAATTGTAATCAGGCAATTTATTTTCGATGAACATGTTTGCGTTTGGGCAAGTACAAAAATAGATTTGAGACGAGAGTTTTGAGATATTAAAATTTATCCATTGAATATCATCTTTTGATGTAAATGTGTTATGAACCAATAAAAGTTTGGATGCTTTATTTAAATGTGGAAGCGTTGATTTTAATGAATTTACACCTGTCTTGCGAATCAGTTGTGTGTTTATTCCCATTGCTTTAAATGTGTCGAACATCACACCGGAATTGGAAATAAACAATTCGCTTTCTGCTTCACTTTCCTGATTGTGTATCGTTAAAATGCTGTTATTTTCGTCTGCATAATTATTAATAAATTTAAGAAGCTCTTCCGACATTGTATAG
>JAYVZC010000391.1:0-3010 GCA_043783695.1 Bacteroidota bacterium | reverse complement strand
AATGTGTGAAAAAAAAATTAAAATGTCTACAGAGAATAATAATCATACGATAAATAACAAAACCCAAACCGCTCACGCATCACCTCTCCCTAGAGGGGAGAGATTAAGAGAGGGTACTCAACGTAAACCCGATTGGTTAAGAGTAAAATTACCGACAGGAAAAGAGTATGCACAAGTTCGTGAAATAGTTTCTAAACATAAATTGCATACCATCTGCGAAAGCGGAAATTGCCCAAACATGGGCGAATGTTGGGGAGCAGGAACAGCAACTTTTATGATTCTTGGAAATATTTGCACCCGCTCCTGCGGATTTTGTAATGTAGCAACAGGTAAGCCTTTAGCTGTGGATTTGCAAGAACCTGAAAGAGTTGCAGAATCAGTGCGTTTGATGAATGTAAAACATTGCGTTATTACTTCCGTTGATCGAGACGATTTAAAAGATGGTGGTTCTATCATTTGGGTAGAAACAATTAATGCTATTCGTAAAGCGAGTCCGCAAACAAAATTTGAAACACTCATTCCTGATTTTCAAGGTAAATGGGAAAACCTGCAACGCATCATTGATGTAAAACCGGATATTGTTTCGCACAATTTGGAAACAGTACGCAGGCTAACAAAACAAGTTCGCATTCAAGCAAAATACGACAGAAGTTTAGAAGTATTAAAACGTTTGAAAGATGCCGGAGTGAAAACAAAATGCGGAGTGATGCTTGGATTGGGTGAAACCGAACAAGAAATTATTGAAACGATGGATGATTTGCGAGCAGTGGGCTGCGATGTTTTAACACTCGGGCAATATTTACAACCAACTCCAAAACATTTACCGGTAGTGGAATTTATTCGCCCAGAAGTTTTCGCTAAATACAAAGAGATTGGCTTGGCAAAAGAATTTCGTTTTGTGGAGAGTGGACCGCTTGTGAGATCTTCTTATCATGCGGAGAAACATATCTTCTAATAAACAAAAAAATTTAAACACATAGCTTTTCTATGTGTGTTAAAGGGAAAGAAAATAGATAGAAAATAAAATTTTAACATAGAAAGATCTCTATGAATTCAAGCTTGCTTCCCTATGAAAATACACTGAAAAATAGAGTTAACAAATTAGAATAAATATAATTGGGCAGCATCAGCACTTTCGACACAAAAGGTAAAAAACTATGAGTCTATGTGTTTTTAAAAAATCACCACACAATACTAATCTCTCGAATGAAAAAAATTAAAGTTGCAATAAATGGTTTTGGAAGAATAGGTAGAGTTACTTTGCGCATTCTTTTAACACGTGAAAATATAGAAGTTGTTGCTATCAACGACTTAACCGATAGCAAAACCTTGGCTCATTTGTTAAAGTATGATTCGGTTCACGGAATTATTAATGCAGATATCAAAGCAGAAGAAAAAGCTATTATCGTAAACGGAAAAAGAATAGCAGTGTATGCTGAAAAGGATCCTAGCAACTTACCTTGGAAAAATTTAAACATAGATGTCGTAATTGAATCTACAGGTTTTTTTCTTGATAAGGAAAGTGCAGGAAAGCATATTTTGGCTGGAGCAAAAAAAGTAATTATTTCTGCACCACCCAATACAGATGATATTAAAACAGTTGTACTTGGAATTAATGATGAAATTTTAAAAAGTGATGACATCATTATTTCAAATGCATCTTGTACAACAAATTGTGCAGCACCAATGATACAAGTTTTGGATGCAAATTGGGGCTTAGAAGATGGTTACATCACAACGGTTCACTCGTATACAGGAGACCAACGCTTACACGATGCTCCTCATAAAGATTTAAGAAGAGCCAGAGCGGCTGCACTTTCTATCATTCCTACTTCTACTGGTGCAGCAAAAGCAATCACAAAAATATTTCCTCATCTTACCGGAAAACTTGGTGGTTGCGGAATGCGTGTTCCTGTTCCTGACGGTTCTTTAACGGATATTACATGCGTACTCACAAAACCTGTTACGGTTGCCGAAATAAACGCAGCCTTTAAAAAGGCAAGCGATACTTATTTAAAAGGAATTTTGGAATATACCGAAGAACCAATTGTCTCCATTGATATTGTTGGAAATCCGCATTCTTGTATATACGATGCAGAGTTCACTTCTGTAATTGGAAACATGGTAAAAGTAATTGGTTGGTATGATAATGAGTATGGGTACTCTAGCAGGTTAGCTGATTTGATTGGAAAAATTGGGTAGACGTGATGTCCAAAACGCTCGGTATCTACTTTGAATGGAATTTACTTCGATGGAAAATAAAAAATAAAATCGACACGATTGTTTGAAATAAAAAAGTCCCGAAATTTATTTCGGGACTTTTTTTGTATACGTTTTGTTTAAAACTATTTTGCGGCAATTGCAACAACATTAATGTTTAATTCAAATTCATCGTTGATGGCTTTGTCGCCAACCCCCTCGAAGAAGCTTGCAGAGCCATATTTGATATCGTATTTCGTACGATTTACCATTATTTTGGCAATGGCTACAAATGTTTTTTCATCCATTTTAATCATTGCCGGAAAACTAATTTCGTTGGTAATTCCTTTGATTGTTAATTTTCCTGTAACATCATAATCGTTACCTGATTTTAATGTTGCTTTGGAAAATTCAAACTTAGCTGTTGGATTTTTTTCAATGCTGAAAAAATCTTCTGACTTTAAATGCCCAATTAATTTATCATTCCATTCTTTATCGGTAAGGTCGGTGTTGGTAATAGAAGTCATATCAATTTCAAATGTTCCTCCTGTAATTGTTTTACTATCTGACACAATATTCCCTTTTGAAATATTAATGCCACCTGTATGCTGTCCTGTTACTTTTTTAGCCAACCATGTTGCAGTTGTTGCTTTGGTATCAATTGCATAGTTTACTGTTGTTGCCTTTGGTATTGTAAAAGCAAATACTCCAAGTGTAGCTGTCGCAATTAAGCCGAATGTCATTTTTTTTATCATTTTTTTAGTTTTAAATAAGTTTAATATTGCAAAGATATAAAATATATGTGTATACA
>JAYVZC010000390.1:0-3013 GCA_043783695.1 Bacteroidota bacterium | reverse complement strand
TTCCTTACTAGAAATGAATTAAAAGTATTTTCTCCCGACAAATCACTATTATTTAAATATGAATTTGAAAACAAAATATCGCAAATACCACTGTTTTTTATCTTTCCGGAAGGAACCGGTAAAATAGGAGTAACATCAGAGGAATCCAACGAACTTTTCCTCTTTAATGACAATGGCTCCTTGTTCAATAGCTTTCCTATCAATGGAAATACCGCTTTTAGCATTGGTGACCTCAACAATGAAGGAAACTACAATTTAGTAACCGGAAGCTCCGAAAACTCCATTTTCGTGTACCAACTAAAGTAAATTTTTATTTTAAAATAATTTGTATCTTTATCTTTCAAAATTATAGCAAACAGTATGAAAAAAATTACATTATTAGTAGCATCTGCATTGATGGTTACAATCTCATCAATAGCACAGGATTTCCTAGGATATATAAATAGTAACTATTCCGGAGTTACAGGCACCGACCTAAATCCGGCCAACGTAGTTGACAGTAGATATAAAGTTGATATTAATTTGGTCGGGCTTAGTTTTGCTGTTTACAATAATTATGTTGGACTTCATCGCAATGCACTTAGTAAAAAAGACCAGTACGGGCACTTGTATGCTTTTGATGACAGCCTTTTTCGTCAAAATTATCTAAGCACAAGAGATAATAAAATTAATAAATCGGTCTATTTCTCCAATCAAATTTATTTGCCTTCTTTTTTAGTCTCAATAAATAAGAAAAATGCTTTTGCCGTAAAATGGAAAGTGCGCACCATACTTAATGTGGATGGGCTAGAAAAAGAATTAGCAACTCTTATATACAATGATTTAAACTATCCATCACTATGGTCACAACAATTGAGCAATCAAAATTTAAGCATACAAACCATGACTTGGGCAGAATATGCTGCCACATATGGACATGTTTTTAAAGATGAAGGCAAACATTTTTTAAAAGCAGGACTCTCTGTAAAGTATATTCAAGGGATTCAAGCGGCATATATGAACATCAAAAATTTAGACTATTCATTTACAAATGATACAACACTTTCTTTGTTTCATTCGGAAGTAAGTTATGGACACTCTACAAATTTTGAGGCTGATAAAAACAATGTAAAATTTAACCAAAGTGCTCGCCCATCATTTGGATTTGATTTCGGAGTAGTTTACGAATGGCGTCCTGATTTCGAAAAATTCAAATATGATATGGATGGCGAAACAGGCTTGTGGAGAAGAGATAAAAACAAATACAAACTACGAGTTGGTCTTTCTGTAGTAGACATTGGATATGTAAAATTCAAAAAAGGAATATATAGCCACAACTTTACTGCTGATATAAATTCATGGAGCTTACATGCTTTTGATAACATCCAAAGTGTTGAACAATTTGATAGCACACTTAAAGCAACTTATGTGATGCAAGACGGAGATCAATATTTTAAAATGAATTTACCTTTAGCAATAAGTGCTCAAATTGATTACAATATTTATAAAGATTTTTATTTGAACTTAACTCCTTATTGGTCGCCACGACAAAAAAATAACAAGGAAAAAGTTCATGATATTACCACTATTAGTTTAACTCCACGCTGGGATCATAAATGGTTTGGAGCGTTTATTCCCTTTTCTTATGACAATACAGGCAATTTTAAAGCAGGGATAGCCCTTCGTGTCGGTCCACTTATTGTTGGAACAAATAGCTTAGGACCATGGGTTTCCGGAAAAGATATTTACGGAGCGGATGTGTATACGATGTTGAAAATTCCTATCATGTATCGCAGACCTCATGATAAAGACAAAGATAAAGTATCCGATAAAAAAGATAAGTGTAAAGAAACTCCCGGTACTTGGGAATTCCTAGGTTGCCCTGATAGAGATGGTGATCATATTCAAGACAAAGATGATAATTGTCCGGATGAACCCGGAACACCTGAATTTCAAGGCTGCCCAGATCGTGATGGCGATAAAATTATCGATAAACAAGATGCTTGTCCTGATGATCCCGGCATTCCGGAATTTAACGGTTGCCCTGATAAAGATGGCGATAAGATTATGGATAAAGAAGATGATTGTCCGGATGAAGCAGGATTACCTGAATTCAAAGGTTGCCCTGATAGAGATCTTGATGGTGTAATGGATAAAATTGATGAATGCCCTGATAAACCAGGTCCTGCAACAAATAATGGTTGTCCGGAAATAAAATTAATTTTAATTGACGCACAGGGCAACACTCTTAGAACAGCTATTCAAGCGAAAGATGGAAGCTTTAGTTTTGATGAACTTCCTACTGACGAGTTTGTAATTTTCAGCTTAGAAGGGGAAAATACCGAAGTGTATATGGAAGTAAAAGTAATGGTTGGAGGCATTGCTAAAAAAGCTTTACGCGATAGCAAGGACAAATATTTCCGATTCATCATCTTAAAACCGGCTGATAATAAATTGAAACCTGAAGACAACAAAGATGTTGCTATTAAATTAAATGTTGAAGAAGCAGAAGTATTGAAAAAGGCTTTTGATAATTTAGAATTTGCAACAGCAAAAGATATTATCAAAACCGAATCTCTTGCTTCTTTAGATGAATTAGCAGCTTTGATGAAGAAAAAACCAAATTGGAGGTTGAAAATTTCAGGTCATACGGATAATCAAGGTAAACCTGCAACCAACTTGAAACTATCAGAAAAACGCGCTAAAGCTGTACAAAATTATTTAGTAAGCAAGGGCATTGCAGCTGATAAATTTAAAGCTGAATGGTTCGGTTCTAAAAAACCAATTGCTGATAATAAAACAGAATCTGGTCGTCAGAAAAACAGACGAGTTGAAATGTTAATTATTGAATAAATAAAATATAATAACTATGAAAAAAATAATCTTATCTCTGCTAGTTATAACTGGCGGAACATTCGCAAAAGCACAAGATGCAAAATCAGCATTATCCGCAACCGAAATTGTATGGTTTGGATTGGACTTTACAAAAGCGAAATTTGTTGGTGGTTTCGATCAAGCTGCCGGAGTAGCCCCT
>JAYVZC010000389.1:0-3018 GCA_043783695.1 Bacteroidota bacterium | reverse complement strand
ATTCCCTCTTTTATGTAATCTCTTTTTAAGTTTGAATCATTTTGTTTTAATCTCTTTGCCTCACAATAGTATTTAGATTCTTGTTCCGCAAAAATGTTTGTCAAACGAAAATCTATTCTGGGTAATCTGTCAGCAAAACCTTTGCTTTTTTCACTATTTTTAGTCAAATAAAACTCTCTTGATACTGCTATGTTCCATTTTAATCTTATACTATTATTGTCAACTTTTTCAAATAGTTCTTGTGAAATATCGTTTTCGTTCCAGTCTAATTGTATCACTTGTTCTGTTAATGAAGTTTGATATGCTTCAATAATCAATTGAAAACATTTTCGTTCAAAAGGTACTTTAAACCGATCACTATTTTGTATCATGCACTCCGTTTAACATTTCAAGAATTAACTCGGAGGCATCTTCCAATGCCATTGATTTCGACCAAAATCTTCGCTGATTTGGACGAACTATATAAGTATCATTTCCAATTGTATAGTTTAGTTTTTTTCTAAAATAGATATTCGTAGCTTTTTTCTCCCACAAATGTTGGTCAAGTTTTTTTAATTCATCATCTATTTTTTCTTGTGAAAAAATTAAATCTTCTTTGTTTTCAGAAAAAGACAACTTTATTAAAATTAAAGGAGAAAACCGATTGATTGTGTAAATCGTGGGGTTAGCATACCAATCTTGCCCTTCAAGAAATTCGTTGAGTTCAGCACTGATTGTTTTTCCGTATTCTGTTGTTTGTTCTTGTAGAACAGGATATAGAGCAATTGATTTTTCTTGCTTGTGAAATAAATCCACATTGTAATTTATACTATCATTTATTAGATTAATTTCATTAATATCTAAATTTAAACTCTCATAAATTACGCTGTCAATATTTTTAGATATAAAATTTTCAAGTTCTTTGTTTTCAATAGAATTACTTAAAAAGCTTTTTGCTTTTAGCTTCGATAAAACTTGCGTTGTAGCTTTTTTTATTTTTAAACTTTGCCCATCATTCAAATTAATAGGAATTGACAAGTATTCATTCTTCATTATTTGCTCTCTTTCAATTCCGTATGACGAAATGGTCATAAAAAGAAAATAAGTGCTTAGATTT
Organism: Bacteroidota bacterium; assembly: GCA_043783695.1. Taxonomy (GTDB): domain Bacteria; phylum Bacteroidota; class Bacteroidia; order 2-12-FULL-35-15; family 2-12-FULL-35-15; genus 2-12-FULL-35-15. The sequence continues at coordinate 1,922 of JAYVZC010000389.1, read as the reverse complement.
GAATTAAAATAACTTAATAGCAAATGCAACTCTTCAACATTTTCTTTGCTGGTGTAAAAACCATAAACCCCATCTCTAAATGAACACTGATTTTCAATAAAAGAAGCACAAATACTATTTTGTTCTAAACCTTTTTTTACTATTATATGTGGTTTAGTGAAAGCTTCAACATCTCCTAATCTTCTAAAGGCTGTTAGTTTTTCTAATTCATTAATATCACCAACTTTATAGTAATCTTTATAGAACTTGGTTGCTTTGGGAGTTTTGATAGACTTTTTTACATCCCTCAATAACTTATCCGATGTGTAATATCTTGTTATAACATCGGCATCTAAGTATTTTAGCTTAGTTAAGGTTTCACTAAATTTGGGTTTATCTTTCTTTTGGGTGAGCAGTTGAAAGCCAACCCCTGATTCTATATTATTTTTTTTAGCAAATTTATTTATAGAATTAAGTTTAGAATTGTCCAACCGTTGTATCAACTCCCAATCATTCATACCGCCCCACATTGCAATCTTCCAAATTTTGGTGTCGGGTTTCTGACATTCTTCTCTTGGCAGGTATTTTAAATCTGAAAAGTCAATACTCAATCCATCAATTACATTGGATTTGATAAATGTTTTTGGAGCGTAATACGCAATTTTATCAGATGGTTTATCTGGTTGTTTTTTCTGAAAAAATACAATGCTAATTGGTCCAGTTGCATCGCCAAACAACTGTCCGCCAAAATTCTTCTTTGCATTGCGAAGAATTGAAAAATTAAACACTTTTTCTACATAACAATCATTGAACAGCCATTTTCTGAAATTCTGATAAGTTCCGCCTGTGTTGGTTAAAACTTTGGTGTTGAATATCAAAGCTATTTCGCCATTAGGCGCAAACTGTGTTGCTTTGTGCAGAAAAGGTAAAACCATTTCTTTGGAAAAACCATATTTGTCGCAATAACTACGGACGGATTCCAATAAATCAGTCGTACCGAATGGCGGATTTCCAACAATTAAATCGAACTCAATAGTTTCAATTTCTTTATTTTGCAGGATAGTGTCTCTGCAAAATAAATTTTTGCCCTGTTCTTTTAATGATTTATCATTAGGATTATTTATAAGATTGGGCAAACGATGCTTTTTCTTTTGCCATAAGTTTTTAGGATCTAATTTATTTACCAACGCCAAATACAAACTAAATGCCGCTACTTTTATTGCTTGCTGATGTAGTTCAATACCAAAGATGTTATCGGTCAAGAGTTTTTTTAGCTTGTCAAAGTCAGTTAGTTTTTCTTTATGTTGGTTCTCGTAGCGTTTAACCAATCGATTAAAACTTTCTACTAAAAAAATACCTGAACCGCAACTTGGGTCTAAAACTTTAACATTATAATTTTTTGCTGTTTTATTGATTGGTAGTTTCTCATTAAGAATAAATTCCACTAATGCAGGAGGAGTATAATATGTTCCTGTTCTTTTCTTTGAATCAGGGTCAGTTTTGAACAAGAAATTTTCGTAAATTTCACTCAACAACTCAATTTGTATGATACTAAAATCAAACAATCTCCAACCTTGAAACAATTTTGCTTGTGGCGTATTATCATTGCCACTGATGAAACATTTTTTTATGAGTTGAAGTTGGTCGGCAGATATTGTTTCGCCTTTTTCTAAAGTAAATACATTGCCATTAAAATCTTCTTCCAACCGTTCGTACAATTGGTAAGTAGCTTTCGTGTCATTTAAAATATCAAAATATGATTTTGTTCCTTTTTTTATTTGAGAGTATAATTTTTCGTCCGTAGCCCCTCTGTCTTCAAGATATAATAGGAATAAAGAGCGAAGTATAATTTTATGAATAAAATTAATTTCAAGTCCTTGTTGTTCCAGTTGTTGGGCTGTGTTGACTAAGCTTTCTACCAAATATTTATCAACTCTACGTTG
>JAYVZC010000388.1:0-3026 GCA_043783695.1 Bacteroidota bacterium | reverse complement strand
TCATTTCAAGTTTTTACAAATATAACACTGAATATCTGAACTACAAAATATTTCTTAACATTGGTTTTTATACTTTTGTACATGCAAAAACCGATTTTTCTAATTTTCTTTGTTTTACTGTTCTATTTTCCAACTTCCGCCCAAACCAATTATCCTCAAAATGACTTCCGTTCTCCTGTAGATACAGCAATTACTTTAGCTGGTAACTTTGGCGAAATTCGTCCCAATCATTTCCATGCAGGTTTTGATATTCGAACCAATAATCGCGAGGGAATGCCCATTTATGCTATAGCAGATGGTTATATTTCCCGTATTAAAATCAGTGCTTTCGGTTATGGAAAAGCCCTTTATATTACTCATTCAAATGGATACACTAGTGTTTATGGGCATTTAAAGAGTTTTGATAATAACATTCAAATTTTTGCTTCTAAAATCCAGTATTTAAAGGAATCTTATGAAATTGACACACTTCTTTCTGCGGATATTTTACCTATAAAAAGGGGCGAAATTATTGGATTATCAGGGAATACAGGCGGTTCTCAAGGCCCGCATTTGCATTTCGAGATTCGTGATACTAAAACCGAAATGCCTATTAATCCTTATTGTTTTGGTTATAAAATTGCTGATACAGTCAAACCCCGAATAACTCAATTAGCAATTTATCCATTGGATGATTACTCCACGATAAATGGGAAAAAGGCTTCAAAAAAAATTGTTCCGATTTATAAAAAAGGGAAATATTTTTTTTTAAAACAGGATACCATTTTGGTAAATGGAAATATTGGTTTCGGAATTGAATGTTATGATACCGAAACGAAATCGACTAACAAAAATGCTGTTTATTCCATCGAACTTCAATCAGGAGGAAAAAGAATTTATTTTTTCGAAATGGAAAAGTTCTCCTTTGAAAATGCACGTTATGTAAATGCTCACATCGATTATGAATCCGAACAAAAATACGGAACAAAAATTCAAAAATGTTTTGTTTCAAAAAATAATCAACTGGAAATATACAAGAATGCGATAAATGGTGGAGTCATTAATTTTACAGATGATTCGGTGCATTGGATAAAATTCATTGTGAAAGATTTTGTAGGAAACACAACCGAATTAATGTTAAGGGTGAAAAGTTCATTTAAGAAAACTTCCAACAAAGAAATAGAATCTCCAGTCCTATTTTCTGATTGTTTGAAAGAAAACGTATTTAATTCTGACGATATTAAAATAATAATTCCAGCATTCACTTTGTACGATGATATTATTTTTAACTGCGAAAAACCAAGCTCAATCACAGGAACATTTTCACCTATGTACAAAATAATGAATGAAGAAACCGCATTGCAAAAAGCAATTTCAATAAGCATAAAACCTATTCACTTACCCGATTTACTTCAAAACAAAGCTTGTATTGTTTCTATAAATAAAAAAGGCGGTAAAGTATACGAAGGTGGCTCTTTCGCAGATGGCTGGGTGAGCACACAAACAAGATCATTAGGCCGTTTTGCAATTACAATTGATACGATTCCACCCAAAATAAAACCAAATTTTAAACTAATTAAAGATCAAATACCAAATCTACATAAAGCAAAAACAATTGGAATTTTAGTAAATGATAATTTATCGGGAATAAGAAAATATCGTGCAACCATTGATGAAAAATGGGTTTTATGCGAATACGAATTCAAAAAAAGTTTATTATTTTACACTTTTGATGACACAATTACTTATGGTCTTCATCAATTTAAAATAGAAGTCACTGACAACAAAGAAAACAAATCGACACTCCTATTTATTTTTAAACGATAGTCTAGCTATTTTCGCCAAGCCACGAAGCTGGCTTTATAGAAGGCTTTTTGCGTAAGCCAAATTTATCAATCGCATTTTTCTGAATGTGTGCAATTGCTTCTTCTACTGAATCGGTAAATAAAAACAAATCCAGATCTTCCTTTAAAATAGTTTCTGAAGCAACCATTACTTCAAAATGAGTTTGTAATTGTTTATAAAAAATTTTATCCATTAATACTACAGGAAATTTTTTTATTGATAAAGTTTGAATCAGTGTTAGTGCTTCGAAAAGTTCATCCATAGTTCCAAATCCACCTGGCATTACAACAAAAGCGTAAGAATATTTTACCAGCAATACTTTTCTAACAAAAAAGTAACGAATGTAAACCCACTTATCTAAATACTTATTGGGCTTTTGTTCTTTGGGTAAAACTATATTGCAACCAACCGATCTTCCACCAACATCTTTTGCTCCTCTATTTGCTGCTTCCATGACTCCTGGCCCGCCTCCTGTTAAAACCGTAAAACCAATTTTTGCCAGCTCTGCTCCCATTTCTCTGGAAAGTATGTAATATGGATGATTTTCTGGAAAACGTGCAGAGCCAAAAACGGTTGCACAAGGACCAACAAAATGCAATGCTCTAAAGCCTTTAATAAATTCAGACAATACTTTTACAACAAAGAAAAAATCTTTTTTTCGAGATTGCGGACCCTCAAGAAATATTCGCTCGTCTTGAGCACTTTTTACTATTTCTTCCTTAAGTATTTGTTTTTCCTCCGTTTTTAATGATTCCATCGTTTGCAAAATTAGCAAAATATTATTTATTTACTGAAAGAAAAACACGTACATTTATGTACTTAAAATCAAAAACGTACCATGAAAAAATTTCTACTACTGGGATTATCACTAACAGTAATCTGCAACACAATTAATTCTCAAGACCTTGAAGGAAGTAAAGATCCTGCATTATTTCCAAACAGGATTTCCAACTATATTATAGTAGAGCAAACCAAAAATTTTGATGCTGTAGATTTTAATATGGCAGCAGGAGGTTCTAAGATAGAATCAAAGGAAGGAACAAAAACCGTGACTCGCTATGATTTCAATGCGGAATCAGGACAGCAAAAGCCAAGTGTTTTACAGATCTTAAAAAATTATGAAAATGCTGTTAAAAGTATTGGTGGAACTACTATTTTTCAAAGCTCTTCAGAATCGCAAGGAACCTATAAGATAGCTAAGT
>JAYVZC010000387.1:0-16430 GCA_043783695.1 Bacteroidota bacterium | reverse complement strand
ATCATAACATTTTCACTTCTTTCTTTTGTATTATTTAGCAATTCAGTTTTTAATTGCTCGTCATCTTCTAAATTGCTCGAACGTTTAATCGTTCCTTTAATAGGCTGTGAAATTAATCTGTTTGACCGCTTTTGTAAAAACCGTTCAGGACTGGCACACATCAAATAATGTTTCCCAAATTTACAATACGCAGAAAATGGCGCACTGGAAATAGCATTTAAATTTTTATAAATATCACTTGCATTTATACTCACATTTTCTGCAAAAAATTCCTGACAAAAATTAATTTCATAAATATCTCCCTTGCGGATATGTTCTTTTAATTTTTCTACGGAATGAACATATTCTTCTCTTGTGATCTTAGATTGAATTTCAATTTTTTTATGTCCATCATCCACTTTTTTGTGATCTTCTGAAAAACAGAGACCAAACACCTCTTTTGCTTCTTTTTCAGAAACAAATTCATCGTCATAAAAAACTGAAACAAGATCATTTTCTATTTTTAAAACGACTTTGGGAGAAAAGAACTGAAGCAGTGGAAACCCTAATTTGTCGATATTTTCAGAGCTTAATTGTTCAATTTCATTTTTAAGATCATAAGTCAGATATCCAAAGATCCAACCTGGTTTTGAGTTATAAAATTGCTGCAGATCGCTTAAAGCATTTTGTGAATCTTTTATACAGATCTCTTGCGTTGCTCCAACAGCAATCAATTTAGAAGATGACAAATATTTTTTGTCGTTTTCATTTTCGTTAGAATCAAAAATACAAACCCTGTCAAAGTGCTCGTTAAGCCCTTCAATATTGATGTTTTGATTAGTTGACAAAAGTGTGTAGGTCTGTTTTTTTAGCACGTGTAAAGATACTTTTTCAATTCGAATTGTGCGAAAATCATTTTTGTCGGATTTTAAGAAGTTCTTAGACTTCCCACTTTCTTATCACTGCCTCAAAATAGCATTTATTTTATTTTTATAAATACCTATAATCCTTTATTAATAGTTTATTCAGACTATTCATTCGTTTTTTATTTTAAAAATTATTCATTCAATTTTTTGTGTAAAAATGGAAAGTTTTCAACAAAGTGGTAAATTGTGGTAAAAAGTGGGAAAATTCTTTTTATTTTTACGCCTTAAGAATAAAACCGCAATGAATAGCCTATTTGGAGTATATGAGTGCAATGCTGATGCGAAAGGACGCGTAATGCTTCCTGTTGCGTTCAAGAAGCAGCTTACCAAAGAGCTGAAGGGCGGTTTTGTTATGAAGCGAAGCATTTTTAGCAAGTCGCTAGAGCTTTATCCAATGGGCACTTGGAATGAAATGGTGAAAGAGGTAAACAAGCTTAACAAGTTTGTGAAGAAAAATGTGGAGTTCATTCGCATGTTCAATTATGGTGTTGTTCCAGTGGATTTAGATGCTTCTGGTCGATTACTGATTTCGAAAGATATGATGGCGTTTGCAGGAATGAACAAAAACATTGTGATGGCAGCAGCCGGTGATCGTATCGAAATCTGGGATAAAAAAGCTTACGAGAAATTTATTAATAGTGGTACTGCAAACTTTGAAAAACTTGCTGAAGATGTAATGGGCGGAATCGCCCCATCAAACAACGACAACAAAGATGGAGTATCATAATCCAGTTCTTTTAAAAGAATGTATTGAAGGTTTAAACATCAATCCTGCGGGAATATATGTGGACGTAACATTTGGTGGTGGCGGGCATTCTCGAGAAATTTTAAAGCACTTGACAACAGGAAAGTTGTATGCTTTTGATCAGGACGATGATGCAATGAAAAACAAAATCGATGATGAACGATTTGTACTCATCAAACAAAATTTCAGATACCTGAAAAATTTTTTGAAAATGTACAATGCACTTCCAATCGATGGTTTGATTGCCGACTTAGGTGTTTCGTCTCACCAGTTTGATGAAGCGGAGAGAGGTTTTTCTATTCGCTTCAACGCAAAGTTGGATATGAGAATGGATCAAAACGGAAAACAAACAGCTGCTGATGTTTTAAATACTTACAGTGAAGAAGAGTTGAAGCGCATTTTCAAACTATATGGAGAACTAGACAATGCAGGTTATTTAGCATCCATCATTTTTCACAATAGGAAAGATAAACACATCGACACGGTGAATGATTTGAAAGTGATGATTACAAAATGTGTGAAGAAAGGAAGAGAGAATCAATATTACGCTCAAGTGTTTCAAGCATTGCGAATAGAAGTGAATAAGGAGTTGGATGTATTGCAAGAATTATTGATACAAAGTTTGGAAGTCTTGAAGCCAGGAGGAAGATTGGTAGTTATTTCATACCACTCTTTGGAAGACAGATTGGTGAAAAATATAATGAGAAGTGGAAAGTTTGAAGGGGAAGTGGAAAAAGATTTTTATGGAAATCAATTAACACCCTTTAAGCAAATTACAAGAAAACCAATAGTGCCTTCTGCAGAAGAGAATGAAATTAATAGCAGAGCAAGAAGTGCAAAGTTGAGAGTTGCTGAGAAGAAATAGACCCCTCCCACCCTCCCCAAAGGGGAGGAGTTGTTTGAGGTGAGAAATAGGATATAGGATAAATAGATGAGCAAGCCAACAAATAAGATGAAAGAACAAGCTCGCTCTCCCTTGGAGAGGGCTGGGGAGAGGTCGCCTGTAAGGGAAAATAAGGTTGTGCGCTCTGTTGCGAATGTTGTGAGTGGAAGTTTTCTTTCGAAAGAGTCTACAATAAAAAATTTGCCATTTATTTTTTTCTTGTCATTTCTGGCAGTCTGTTACATCGCAAAAGGATATTACGATGATGATCAAGTGAGAAAACTAAATCGCTTGACAAATGAGCTAAAAGAATTACAAACCCAGTATATAGTTGTAAAAGATTCACTAGTGATAAAAAGCAAACAGACAGAAGTAGCAAAAGCATTGGCTTCACAAGCCACAGGAATAAAGGAGTCGGTGGTGCCTCCTAAAAAAATTTTAGTACAAACAGTTAGCGCAAACCCTAAACTAGATTAAGATCGTTGGAAGTTAAAAAAGACATACTGTGGCGTGTATATCTCATATATTTTTTTATATGCCTCTTCGGTGTCGCTATTATTTCCAAAATATGTATCATACAATTTTCTGAAGGAGAAGAGCTAAGAACTCAAGCGGAACGCTTCTCAACCAAATTTTTTGACATTGAAGCAATTCGTGGCAACATCTATGATTCCAACGGGAGTTTGCTCGCTACGTCTTTGCCGTATTTCGAAACAGGAATGGATGTAAATACAGAAGCGATTACAAACGAAGTCTTTAAAGCAAATGTTGATTCTCTTTCTGTTTGTTTGTCGAATTTATTTCAAGACAAAACTTATAAAGAGTACAGAAAAATATTGGTAAAAGCTCGCAGAGGTGGAGACAGATGGGTTGTGCTTCAACGCAATGTTTCTTATACAGATTTACAGAAAATGAAAAAATTTCCAATTCTTAGAAGAGGGAAAAATCGCGGTGGTTTTGTTTATCTGCAAACAAATAAACGTGAACGCCCTTTCCAAGCATTGGCTGCTCGAACTATTGGAAAAGTAAATGAAAACGGAACAGGAAAATCTTACGGATTAGAAGTAGCTTTTGATAGTGTGCTTCAAGGAAAAAGTGGACAGCGTTGGATGCAAAAAATTGCAGGAAATGTTTGGCGACCAATCAACGATGATAATGAAATTGATCCGGAAGATGGGAATGATATTGTTTCTACCATCGATATAAATGTACAAGACGTTGCCGAAAATTCACTGATGAATTCATTGAAAAAACACGGTGCAGATCACGGTTGTTTGGTTTTGATGGAAATAAAAACAGGTGAAGTAAAAGCAATCGCAAATTTAAAACGCACGAAAGATTCTACTTACGTTGAGAATTTAAATTATGCTGTTGGCTCTGCAACGGCTCCTGGTTCTACATTCAAGCTTCCTTCATTGGTTGCGGTAATGGAGGATTTTAATGTTAGGTTGGACGAAATAGTTGACATCGGAGATGGAGTTTGTTTTTATAGTAACGAACGAGTTGCTGATTCGCATCCACCAGAAAAAAGTAAAATCACTGTAAAAGAAGTTTTTGAATTGTCATCCAATGTTGGTGTTACCAAAATAATTACTCGCTATTATTCAAAGAACCCTCAAAAATATATTGACCGATTGTATAAGATGGGTTTAAATAACCCTTTGCACATTACTATTCCAGGAGAAGGTAAGCCATACATTAAAAATACGAATGATAATAGTTGGTCAAAAATTTCTTTGCAATGGATTAGTTATGGTTACGAATCACGAATCACTCCTTTGCAGATTTTAAATTTTTATGCTGCAGTTGCAAACGATGGAAAAATGATGCGACCAATGTTTGTGAAAGAAATTCGCAAACGTGGTAAAACAATTAAAACATTTGCACCGGAAGTGATTAATCCTTCCATCTGCTCCAAAGCAACAGTTGTCAAGGCAAGAGAAATGATGGAAGGTGTTGTGTTGAACGGAACAGCAAAAAGTTTGAAAGCAGCCGATTATCAAATTGCAGGGAAAACAGGAACAGCTCAAATGGGAATGGTGAATGGTAAAATGACTTACCAAGCATCTTTTGTAGGATATTTTCCAGCGGACAATCCTAAATATGCTTGCATTGTTGTGGTAAGTGCACCAAGCGGAGATTCGTACTATGGCGGTGCTGTAGCTGGCCCGGTTTTTAAAGATGTTGCCGATAAAGTTTATTCAACAAGTTTGGAAATACACAAAGAAATTAATTCGGTACAACCACAATATGCACTTACAGCTCCAAAAGTAAAATGTGGTTACCAACCGGATATTGAAAATATACTAACAATATTAAAAGTTAGAAATCAATCGGATGATGAAACATCAGAATGGGTTTCTTCTTCAAACGATTCTCTTTCAGTTACGCTTTCATCAAAAAATCCAGAGGAAACACTAAAGCGGGGAATCGTTCCAAATTTAGTGGGAATGGCTGCACGTGATGTTTTGTATTTATTGGAAAACAATGGAATGAGAGTGAAGATAATTGGAAGCGGTGCAGTTGCATCACAATCTATAAATGCAGGAACTCCATTTATAAAAGGATCACAAATAGTATTACAGTTGATATAACGGTATGAAATTGTTAAAAGACATATTATACAAAGCAGGAATCATTGAAGTGGTTGGTTCAACCAATTTAGCTATTACTGCCTTGACTTTTGATTCTCGCAAAATCGAAAAGGATACTTTGTTTGTTGCTGTTAAAGGAACTCAAAATGATGGGCATGCTTACATCAATGATGTTATTTTAAAAGGAGCGATTGCTATTTTATGTGAAGAATTTCCAGATGAAGTAAATGAAAAAGTTACTTATGTAAAAGTTAAAGATACTTCTGCTGCTTTGGGAATTGTAGCGGCCAATTTTTATGACAATCCTTCCGAAAAATTAAAATTAGTTGGTATTACTGGAACAAACGGAAAAACAACAACTGTAACATTGCTTTTTAATTTATTTAAAAAATTAGGATATAAAGTTGGATTACTTTCTACAGTTAAAAATCAAATCAACAGCGATGTTCTTGCATCAACACATACTACGCCTGATGCAATTCAGTTAAATGCCTTGCTTCGCCAGATGGTTGATAAAGGCTGTACTCATTGTTTTATGGAAGTGAGCTCTCATGCTGTAGTTCAAAACCGTATTTCCGGAATTTATTTCACGGGTGGAGTTTTTACCAACATCACACACGATCATTTGGATTATCATAAAACATTTGATGAATACATCAAAGCTAAAAAACGATTCTTCGATCTATTAAGTAAAGATGCATTTGCATTAACAAATAAAGATGATGTAAATGGAGAAGTGATGTTGCAGAATAGTAAAGCAACAAAAAAGACATATTCGCTTCGTTCGATGGCGGATTACAAATGCAAAGTAGTAGAAAATCAATTTAGTGGCTTGCTTTTAAATATCGATAACCAAGAAGTGTGGAGCAAATTAATCGGAAGTTTTAATGCGTACAATTTACTAGCAGTTTATGCTACAGCACTTTTATTGAAAGAAGATAAAACAAATGTACTTACCACCTTGAGTTCACTTACTTCTGTAGAAGGTCGCTTCCAACACATCCGGACAGATGAAGGAGTAATTGGAATTGTCGATTATGCTCACACTCCTGATGCATTGGTAAATGTTTTAAAAACAATAATGGATATCCGTACAGGAAACGAACAAGTAATTACAGTTGTTGGATGCGGAGGAGATAGAGATGCTGCAAAGCGACCGATGATGGCAAAAATTGCTTGCGACCTAAGTAACAAGGTAATTCTTACTTCAGATAATCCAAGAAGTGAAAATCCGGATGAAATTATTAAACAAATGCAAAAAGGTGTTGATGCTGTCAACAATAAAAAAACCATTTCTATTGCAGATAGAAGTGAAGCAATAAAAACAGCATGCTCTTACGCAAAGCCGGGTGACATAATTCTTGTTGCCGGAAAAGGACATGAGAAGTATCAAGAAATAAAAGGAGTGAAGCATGATTTTGACGACATGCAAGTGCTACAGGAAAATTTAAAATTATTTGAAAAGTAAAAATCTGATTTGTTTTTTTGAAAACAATTGGTTCAAATAAAATAAAAAAATTAAAGAATGTTCTACTACTTATTCGATTTTCTAGATAAACAATTTGATGTTCCTGGAGCAGGAGTCTTTCATTACATCTCTTTCAGAGCAGCAATGGCATTAATCGTTTCACTTTTGATTTCATTGGTTTTTGGTAAACGTATTATCAATTTGTTACATAAAAAACAAGTTGGTGAAACTGTTCGTGATTTAGGATTAACCGGTCAATTAGAGAAAAAAGGAACACCAACAATGGGTGGATTAATTATTCTTTCTGCTATTGTAATTCCAACTTTATTGTTTGCAAAACTTCATAATGTGTATATCATTTTAATGCTTTTATCAACTGTTTGGTTGGGTGCAATAGGATTCTTAGATGATTATATAAAAGTCTTCAAAAAAAATAAAGCAGGGTTAGCTGGAAAATTTAAAGTGTTAGGACAAATTGGTCTAGGTCTTATTGTTGGAATCACTTTGTATTGTAACGATGAGGTTGTTGTGAAAGAAAAAATATTTTCTGCTCCTAATATTGAAGTAGTAAATGGAACTACACAGATTTCCGGATTACCACAATATTCTAAAGAAGAAACGAAGTCGATGAAAACGACTATTCCATTTGTAAAAAATAATGAGTTAGATTATTCAAAAGTGCTTTCATTTTTAGGAGGTGATTATCAACAATGGGCTTGGATAATTTTTATACCATTTGTAATTCTAATCGTTACTGCAGTTTCTAATGGTGCGAATATTACAGATGGAATTGATGGACTCGCAACAGGAACATCTGCAATTATTGGAGTTGTTTTAGGAATACTTGCATACGTTTCCGGGAACACTGTTTTTGCAGATTATCTGAACATAATGTACATCCCCAATTCAGGGGAGTTGGTAATTTTTATTGCAGCTTTTGTTGGAGCATGTGTTGGCTTTTTGTGGTATAACTCTTTTCCTGCACAAGTATTTATGGGTGATACAGGGAGTTTAGCACTGGGTGGAATTATCGCAGTATTTGCAATCGCAATTCGTAAAGAACTTCTTATCCCAATTTTATGTGGTGTGTTCTTAGTAGAAAATCTTTCAGTAATGATGCAAGTAGCCTATTTCAAACGAATGAAGAAAAAATTCGGAATTGAGTATGCTCGTGAGAATCGACTTTTTAAAATGGCTCCGCTTCACCATCACTATCAAAAATTAGGAATGCATGAATCAAAAATTGTTTCGCGCTTTTGGATTATTGGAATAATGTTGGCGGTATTGACAATAGTAACACTCAAGTTGAGATAAAGGCCTCACCCCTTTATCCCCTCTCCGAAGGAGAGGGGGCAGGATGTGATAAAATATAAAATAATTAATGAGTGAAGATAAACAACACAATAATGCGTCACACACTCCCTCTCCTTCGGAGATGGTTGGGGAGAGGCTTGTTATTTTGGGCGGAGGAGAGAGTGGGGTAGGTGCTGCGGTACTTGCACAAAAAAAAGGATTTGAAGTTTTTCTTTCTGATAAAGGAAAATTAAAAGATAAGTACAAAGACGTTCTTTCAAAATACGGAATCAAGTGGGAAGAAGAAAAACATTCTGAAGACCTGATATTAAATGCAGATGAAGTGGTGAAGAGTCCTGGAATTCCTGATAAAGCTGATGTAGTAATTGCCTTGCACAAAAAAGGAATACCGGTGATATCGGAAATTGAATTTGCTGGAAGATATACAAGTGCAAAAAAAATCTGCATCACAGGAAGCAATGGAAAAACAACAACAACGCTCCTAATATATCACATGATGCAAAAGGCAGGATTGCGTGTAGGACTTGGAGGTAATGTTGGAAAAAGCTTCGCCATGCAAGTTGCGGAGAACGCCTGCCTGCCGGATAGGCAGGACTTTGATTATTACGTGTTGGAGTTGAGCAGTTTTCAGTTGGATGGAATGTTTGAGTTTAAAGCAGACATCGCCATTCTTCTAAACATTACTCCTGATCATTTGGACAGATACGATTACAAATTAGAAAATTATGCCAATTCAAAAATTAGAATCATTCAAAATCAAACAGAACTAGATGCATTTATTTATTGCATCGATGATGAAGTAACAATGAATATGATTAAAACAAAAAATAGTAGAGCAAAACAATATCCTTTTTCAATTAAAAAACAATTGGAAATAGGAGCATACTTAAATGAAAACAATCAATTAATAATAAATACAAATAACACTAATCCCTTATTTATGACAATTCAAGAACTAGCATTACAAGGAAAACACAACATCTACAACTCTATGGCTGCAGGTGTTGCCGGCAAACTAGTAGGAATCAGAAAAGAATCTATTCGCGAAAGTCTTTCTGACTTTCACAACATCGATCACCGATTAGAGTTGGTAGGAAATGTTCATGGAATAGAATTTATTAACGACTCAAAAGCAACGAATGTGAACTCTACATGGTATGCTTTAGAAAGTATGAATAATCCTGTTATATTAATTCTTGGCGGAGTTGATAAAGGAAATGATTATTCTATGCTTACTGATTTAGTAAAATCAAAAGTAAAAGCGATTATTTGTTTGGGAACAGACAATAAAAAAATCATCAAAGCTTTTGGTGGTTTAGTAGAAACTATTATTGAAGCAAAATCTGCAAAAGAAGCAGTTGCTCAATCTTACAAAATCGGTAAAAAGGGAGATACCGTTTTGTTGTCACCGGCATGTGCAAGTTTCGATATGTTTGAAAATTATGAAGATCGTGGAACTCAATTCAAGCAAGCTGTTCGTGCTCTTTAAAATTAGTTGATTGGTGTTATTTAAAATTAAAAAAAGATGACAGAAAATAATAAAATAAAAAATTATCACGATAAGCTAAATCAGGCATTCTTGTCTCGCAATCGTGTTCGATCTTCTGAAGACGATCATCAATTAGAATTTGTAGATGAAATAAATGGTATTGCATTTATTAACGACTCAAAATCTATTCGCTTAACAGCAACCCGAAATGCATTAGAAGCAATAGAAACTTCCGTTGTGTTAATTATTGGAGGAGATGATCGCGATAATGATTATTCTGTACTTACTCAACAGATAAAACAAAAAGTAGTTGCTGTTGTTTATCTCGGAAATTATAGTGATAAAATTTTGAAATATTATTCGTCACATAAAATGCTTTTTGGGAAAGCCTCAACTATAAAAGAAGCTGTTCAAATAGCAGCTGCTTACTCATTGTCAGGAGATGTTGTATTGTTTTCTCCAGCTTGTCCGAGTTATCATGCATATGATAATTATAAGAACAGGGGTAATGAGTTTAAAGATGTTGTTAAAAAATTAAGACCCTAAAATTGAATTTATTTAAATACATAAAAGGTGATAAGGTAATTTGGACAGTAGTTTTGCTATTATCCTTATTATCTATTTTGGTAGTTTATAGTTCAGTTGTTGCTTTAGCATATCGTTATAAAAATGGTGATACTGCTTCTTATTTGATTAAACATATATTTATTGTTGGCTCGGGAATATTCTTAATGTATCTTATACATAAAGTAAAATATTCGTACTTCTCAAGAATTTCTCAGATTGCTGTCATTCTTGCTGCACCATTATTGCTTTACACATTGTTGAAAGGAGTGAGTGCCGGTGAGGCATCTCGTTGGTTAGCAATTCCAGGAACATCATTAACATTCCAAACCTCAGATTTCGCAAAGCTTGCATTGATTTCTTATGTAGCAAGGATGTTGTCAATTAAGCAAGATGTTATTAAAGATTTTAAGCAAGGATTTTTGCCAATTATAATTCCTGTAGTAGTTATCTGCTCATTAATTTTTCCGGCTAATTTTTCTACAGCTGCCTTATTGTTTTTAACCTGTTTGGTGTTAATGTTTGTTGGTAGAATGAATACAAAACACTTGTGGCTTCTGATTGCTTCTGGTGTTGTATTTATTGCATTACTTGTTTTAGTTATATGGAATTTTCCAAATGCAATTCCTCGCGGAACAACTTGGAAATCACGTATCGAAAATTTTAAAAATGGAGACTCTGAAAGTAATTTTCAAGCAGAGCAAGCAAAAATTGCTATTGCTAGAGGAGTTGTTCCACAAGGGCCAGGGAATAGTATTTCACGAAATTTTTTACCACAAGCTTCTTCCGATTTTATTTTCGCTATTCTCATAGAAGAGTGGGGATTAATAACAGCAATTATTATCGTATTCTTATATGTTGTTTTACTTTTTAGAGGAGTTAGAATTGCTAATAAATGCGAACGAACTTTTGGAAGTTTATTGGCCATTGGATTGACGTTCAGTTTGGTTTTTCAAGCAATGATTAATATGGCTGTCGCTGTAAATTTATTTCCGGTAACAGGACAACCTCTTCCATTAATTAGCATGGGAGGAACTTCCATTTGGTTTACCAGTATCTCCATTGGAATTATTTTAAGTGTAAGCAGAGAAACAGAAGGTTCTCAGGAAGGAGGTCAACTTGCAACCACTTAAAATAATTGTTAGTGGAGGAGGAACTGGTGGACATATTTTTCCGGCCATCGCTATCGCAAATGCCATTAAAAGTTTACGTCCTGATACCGAATTTTTATTTGTTGGTGCCGAAGGAAAAATGGAAATGGAAAAAGTTCCTGCTGCAGGATATAAAATTGAAGGACTTTGGATCTCCGGTTTTCAAAGAAAATTATCGATGTCAAATCTTGCTTTCCCTTTTAAAGTAATTAGTAGTTTGATGAAAGCAAAAAAAATATTAAAATCATTTAAGCCCGATGCAGTTATTGGTACGGGTGGTTTTGCAAGCGGACCAATGTTGCAGGTGGCAGCAAGAAAAGGAGTAGTGACATTGGTTCAAGAACAAAATTCATACCCGGGAATAACCAATAAAATTCTTTCTAAAAAAGTAGATAGAATTTGCGTTGCTTATGCCGGAATGGAAAAATATTTTCCGAAAGATAAAATTTTGTTGACAGGAAATCCTGTGCGACAAGATATTTTAAGCTTAGATGGAAAAAGAGAAAGAGGTTTGGAATATTTTGGATTAGAGAACAGTAAAAAAACAATACTTGTCATTGGTGGCAGTCTGGGTGCCAGAACAATTAACGAAAGCATTGTTAAATGTTTGGAAACGTTTGAAAAAAACAATATTCAATTGGTTTGGCAAACAGGAAAAGAATTTTTTGAAACCGCACAACAAACGGTAACAAAATATGAAAGCAAAGGAATAAAAGCGTATGGCTTCATTCAAAAAATGGATTATGCTTATGCGATTTCAGACTTGGTTATTTCAAGAGCCGGTGCAAGTTCAGTTTCGGAATTATGCTTGGTTAAAAAGCCTTGTATTTTAATTCCTTCACCCAATGTGGCTGAAGATCATCAGACAAAAAATGCGATGGCCTTAGTTACATATAATGCTGCTGTTATTTTAAAGGATGTAGATGCCAGAGCAAAATTGTGCGAACAAACAATGGCTTTAATGAATGATGTTGAACAATGTGAAAAACTTTCAGAGAACATTGGAAAATTAGCTTTTCAGGATTCTGCCATTGTTATTGCAAATGAAGTATTGAGTTTGATTAATAAACGCTCATCTCCTTAACCCTCTCCCCAAAGGGAAGAGGGTTAAGGAAATGAGCAAATGAAAAATATAAAATAAAAATAAACTGCGATTAAGTTTCGCCCCCTCTCATTTGGAGAGGGGAATAAGGGGTGAGGCCTATGAATAATTATAAAAGTGTTTATTTTCTCGGAATTGGAGGCATCGGCATGAGCGCACTTGCCCGATATTTTAATGCCATGGGAAAAAGAGTGGCTGGCTATGATAAAACTCCAAGTAAACTTACGGATGAATTGATTTCTGAAGGAATTGAAATTCATTTTGAAGATCATATCAGAAATATTCCTAAACATTTTAAGGATCTTCCATACGATACCGATAATATATTAATAGTTTTTACACCTGCCGTTCCACTTGACCACAGCGAGTATGTATTTTTTAATTTAAATGGGTTTAACATTAAAAAAAGAGCCGAAGTTTTGGGGATGATTACACAATCTGCACATACTATCGCTGTGGCCGGAACGCATGGTAAAACTACAACATCCTCCTTAGTTGCTCACATTTTGAAATCTGCAGGACTAGATCCGTCTGCTTTTTTAGGAGGAATAACACAGAATTATAATACAAATTTGTTGCTTAGCTCAAGACTAAAAAACTCCCAACTCCGAACCCCTGACTCCGAACTAATTGTGGTGGAAGCAGATGAATACGATCGTTCTTTTTTAACTCTTCATCCCGAAATTGCTGTTATTACTTCTGTTGATGCGGATCACCTAGATATTTATGGAGATAAAAGTCATGTGGAAGAATCTTTTTCTTTGTTTGCAAAACAAGTGAGATCAAAATTAATTTTGAAAAAAAATATTGTTTCAAAAATTAAATCTGAAAAAACTCCAATCACTTATGCTGTAAATGATGAATCAGCAGATTACTTTGCACAAAATGTTAAAATAGATAATGGATTTTATCATTATGAAATAGTTACTCCCGTTAGTGTTTTTGAAAATATTGTTCTTGGATTGCCAGGTTTACACAATGTCGAGAATTCTATTGCTGCAGTTGCAATAGCTTGCCAATTGAATGTTTCTGAAAATGAAATTCGTAAAGCGTTAGGTTCATTTAAAGGCGTTAAAAGAAGATTCGATTACCATATTAAAACGGATAAACTCGTTTATATCGATGATTATGCGCATCACCCTGAAGAATTAAATGCAACAATCAGCTCCGTAAAAGAAATGTATCCCGGAAAAAAAATTACAGGAATATTTCAACCTCATTTATTTTCCCGTACACGTGATTTTGCAGATGATTTTGCAAGAAGTTTAGATTTATTAGACGAATGTATTTTGATGGAAATTTATCCTGCAAGGGAACAACCGATTGTAGGCGTTTCTTCGCAGATGCTTTTGGATAAAATGAAATCCTCTAACAAAAGTATTTGCCAGAAAAATGATTTGGTTGAAGAAGTAAGTAAAAGAGATATTGAAGTGTTAATGACGATGGGAGCGGGCGATATAGATACGTTTGTTGAACCATTAAAGAATAAGTTGGGTTTTAAATTTTAAATATTATCTGTGAATATCTGTGGTAAAAAAATAGGAATTGAAAAATTTTAAAAAAATAGCACTCATCTCTCTTTGGACAATCTTAATTGTTGGCCTACTAGTCACTATGGGCTTTGTTAACAAACAACAAGATGCATTGCTTTGTAAAACATTGAACGTTTCTGTTAATCAAGACGATGATTTATATTTTTTAGATAAACTGGATGTTATTCAACTCATAAAAGACAGAGGCGATTCAATTGTTGGTCAACCGAAATCAACAGTAAATATTTCTCAAATAGAAAAAGCATTAAACAGTCATGCAGATATTTCAAATGCAGAAGTGTATATGTCAATCAATGGAGAAGTGAAAGTGGAAGTTACACAGAGGAAACCTGTTGTTCGGATAATAAATTTAGATGGCGATAGCTATTACATTGATAACGAAGGCACGTTTATGCCATTGTCTGACAAATACACGGCTAAAGTTTTAATTGCAAACGGAATGATTTCTGAACCTTATATTAAACGTTATACCTATTCTATAAAAGATATTGGGAAAGATAGTTTGTTGAATGCGACAAGTATCTTAGATGAAGTGTATGCCATGGCAAATTACATAAATGCCGATAAATTCTGGAATGCTCAAATACAACAGATCTATATTAATAAAGACAGAGATATGGAAATAGTGCCAATGGTTGGCGATCAAAAAATAATATTTGGTGACACAACTCACATGGACGAAAAATTTAAAAAACTTTTGACCTTCTACCAACAAGGGCTAAATACAACAGGTTGGTGGGATAAATATTCGACCATTAATTTAAAATTCAAAAATCAAATCGTTTGCACTAAAAAATAAATTATAATTATTATAACATGGAACCATCAGAAATTGTAGTAGGATTAGATATCGGGACAACCAAAATTGTAGCCATCGTTGGCCGCAGAAATGAATTCGGAAAAATTGAAATTCTTGGAATGGGAAAATCCGAATCCTTTGGAGTTGCTAGAGGAGTTGTTCAAAACATCGATCAAACTGTGCAGTCGATTCAAACTGCTGTTGCAGAAGCAGAAGCAAAATCAGGAGTTGACATTAAAGTTGTGAATGTTGGTATTGCGGGTCAGCATATCCGAAGCATGCAACACCGTGGAATAAAAACCCGCGCTAGTAACGAACTAGAAATATCTCAAAACGATATTGATTCATTGATTGACGATATGTTTAAATTGATGATGGCTCCGGGAGAGGAAATTATCCATGTTTTGCCACAAGAATATATTATTGACAATGAATCAGGAATAAAAAATCCGATCGGAATGTCGGGTAATCGTTTGGAAGCAAATTTTCATATTATTACCGGACAAATTGCAGCAGCCCGTAATATTTATAAATGCGTTCAAAAAGCAGGATTGGAAGTTTCTGAATTAACATTAGAACCACTTGCTTCTGCAGATGCAGTATTAAGTAATGAAGAAAAAGAAGCAGGTGTTGTATTGGTTGATATTGGTGGTGGTACAACCGATGTGGCTATTTTTCAGGATGGAATTATTCGTCACACTGCTGTCATTCCTTTTGGTGGTAATGTTATTACAGAAGATGTAAAAGAAGGCTGTACAATTATTAAAAGTCAAGCTGAACTTTTGAAGATGAAATTCGGTTCTGCATTAGCAAGTGAAAATCAAGAAAACGAAATTGTTTCCATCCCGGGATTAAGAGGTCGTGCTCATAAAGAAATTTCTGTTCGTAATCTTTCCGCGATCATTCAAGCTCGCATGGAAGAAATTGTAGAGCATGTGTATTATGAAATTAAACATTCTGGTTACGAGAAAAAATTAATTGCTGGAATTGTCGTTACAGGTGGTGGGGCGCAACTAAAACATGTTTCTCAATTGATCGAATACATTACAGGAATGGATACACGTGTTGGTTATCCAAACGAACATCTTGCAAAAGGAAGCGAAGATGTAACGAGTCCATTATTTGCCACTTCTGTTGGTTTAGTGATGAAAGGGTTGCAAACATTGGATAAACAAAATAAAAAAATGCTTACTACAACAGACGATCCAAAGAAAATTAAAGGTCATTCAAAAGAAAGAACAACAGGCTTTTTTGATAAGTTAAAAAGTTTTTTTGACGAAGATGCGACTCAAAAATAAGTTCAATCTCTCTTCCTTATCCTTTGTTAAGGTAGTAGAGACTAAGGTTGAGTCACAAAAAATGGATAGAAATTAACACTTCATAGTTAGTAACTAACAAGTATAGCGTTAAATCTACATTAAAAAAAGTCCCAATTTTATGGCAGTATAAAATTAACATGGGTTAAAACCCAATAATATCAAACGTTTTAAATAAAAACAAAATGATGAAATTTGATTTAAACCTAGAGCACTCCTCAATTATCAAAGTAATTGGAGTAGGTGGAGGCGGAAGTAACGCTGTTAACCACATGTACAAACAAGGCATCAAAGGTGTTGATTTTATTGTGTGTAATACCGATCAACAGGCATTGGACATGAGTCCGGTTCCTTTGAAAATCGTTTTAGGCGTGAGTTTAACAAAAGGTCGTGGAGCTGGATCTTTACCTGAAGTAGGTAAAAATGCTGCCATCGAAAATATAGAAGAAGTAAAAGCACTCTTAGCAAATAATACCGAAATGGTATTTATTACTGCGGGTTTAGGTGGTGGTACAGGAACAGGTGCAGCTCCAATTATTGCTAAAGC
>JAYVZC010000386.1:0-16478 GCA_043783695.1 Bacteroidota bacterium | reverse complement strand
AAAGGAATTTACTTAGTTTGTATCGGAAAAAATGAATTCGACATTCGCTTGATAGGTAGTCTTGCTGGTGTTCAAGACGTTCATCGTGTTTCTGATGGTTACAAACTTGTTTCCCGTAAATGGAAAGTAAATGCTACTGAAATTGATTTGGGCGATGGCGTTTTGATTGGCGAAAATAATTTCACTTTGATGGCTGGTCCTTGTAGTATTGAAAGCGAAGAGCAAGTAGAGAAGATCGTAAAACACCTGGTTGAAAACAAGATTAAAGTTATGCGTGGTGGTGTTTTTAAACCCCGCAGTTCACCTTATGCGTTTCGCGGAATGGGGATTGAAGGATTAAAAATGTTCAATCGTGTTTGTCGTGAAAACGGAATAAAAATTATTACAGAGGTTATGCAGGTTTCTCAAATTGCTGAAATGATTGATTATGTGGATGTTTTTCAAGTTGGTGCGCGTAATTCACAAAATTTTAATTTGCTGGATGAATTAGGTCGTGTTGACAAACCCGTTTTAATTAAACGTGGTATGTCTGGAACAATAGATGAGCTATTGCAATCAGCGGAATACATTTTCTCCAATGGCAACGAAAAATTAATGTTGTGTGAACGAGGGATAAGAACGTATGAAACAGCCTACCGAAATACATTCGACATAAACGCTATTCCTATACTAAAAGAAAAAACACATTTACCTGTAATTGCCGATCCTTCACATGGTATTGGTATTCGTGAACATGTTCCTATGATTGCTTTAGCCGCCATGATGGCAGGTGCCGATGGAGTAATTTATGAAGTGCATGAAAAGCCGGAAGAAGCTGCCAGCGATGGTGCTCAGACCCTAAATTTTGATGAATCGAAGCAGCTGATTGGTCGATTGAATGCTAATTATAGTCTGAATTTAGTTTGATAAAAGGCTATTAAGCGGATTCTATTTAAGATTCTCCATCCACTTTTCTACCTTCTTAATAAAATCAGCAACTTGCTGTGCCGGCCACAAAGGCAATTGTTTTCCATCGCTGATGTTGCAATACAAAGTCATTTGAAAAAGTGCTCGCAAAGTGCTAAAGTAGGGCAGCAGCTTTATTTCGACTTCTGTTAATATTCTTTGTGTTTGATAGCCTTTCAAAAACGAATCAATAATTTCTTTTGGTTTGTTTTTATGGTCGTACCAAATAAAAACTCCAATGTCATAAATTAAATATCCTTCTCCAAAGAAATCAAAATCAAAAAAAGTGAATTTATGTTTATCAGAAATATGAAAATTTTCAGATTGCAAATCACCGTGACAAATTCCTCTTGCCAATTGCGTTTTATCAATGTTTATAAATAGTTCAATAAAATAACCTTTTAGTTGCACCAAATAGTTGTATTCATTAATATGATTAACCAATATTGGTTTTAAGGTATCGAGCGTTTTTTTAAATTGAGTAGCTATATCGTAATTGTGTGCTGTTTCTCCTAATTTTTTGTTTTGAGTAAGAGCATGTATTTTCCCTGTTTCAATTCCAAGTAATTCTGCTTGTTCAATATTCATTTTTCTGATTTGTTTGCCTTCTGCAAAAGAAAATAAAACAGCATAACGAATTCCTTCAGGTGCTTCAATGGATTGTATATATTGCTTTTTAGTATTTGTTAGAGGAAAAGAAACCGAAATACCATTTTCTTTTAAATGATTTAATAATTTTATTTCAGTTTCAATACTTTCTAAAGTTCTCCAATTGTGTTTATAAACTCTAAGAATGTATTTGGTTTCTTCTGATTCAATCAAGTAAGTGTCATTAAATCCTCTTTTTAAGAAGATAATGGAAGCATTTTTCGAAATTGGATAATTACTTGATAGCAATTCTAATAATGCTTTGGTAGATAAAGAGGAGTATTCAATGGGGAAAGTCATGTGCAAATGTAGAAAAATACCCCATCTCAATTCTTTTTATTATAATTCCAACAAAAAAAGATTTTTATCATGAAAAACCTGCACTTAATAAATTCAACACTATTTATAAGAGATTGAGAATAAATGGACTAAGAACTTGACTTTTATCAAAATTTGTTTTAATTTTACTATATTGAAATTATGCTTCGGGATGTCAAAACGATTTAAATATTGTTTGTCGAGTGCTTTAAGTTTGATTGCTTTTACAGTTTGTTCACAGCAAACCAACCAAGGTAGTCAAGCTGTTGTTACTATTGTTGGCGATGCCCCGGAAACCAGTGATCCACATGATTTCATCAATTCCAACCCATATTCCGAAAATAACGAACCACAAATTCAACAACAAATGACAGCTCAAAATATTGAGCCAACTTTGGAAAATGGTTTTCACATTCGTTTTGAGTTAAATCAAGCTTCGCAGGAGTATAATATTCAAAAGGCAGATGCGACTATTGTTTCTGCAGGATTTTCGGCAAGTACATCATCTTCTACCGGAGGCGGTGGCACATCATCGGTAGGAAAAACAAAAAAACACGCAACTACTTTGGCTGAACGCACTTTCAATACTAAAAAACGTTTGAAAACTTGGATGCCAAAACGCAAAAAACGTTACCATCCACATCTTTGCGGTAGATTCTAAACCTGCCTGCCGGTAGGTAGGTTCCTTGTATCCTTTTTTTATTCATTCGTTATAAGAGAAAAATCCGCTCTTATGAAAAATCTATTTCTCTTTCTTTCCCTATTCTTAGTAGTATGTTGTAAAACGCAATACGATGTTGTTCGTAAAGTTGATAAAGAACATAGTCATGCTCCTCCAGGAACAGTTTGGATAAAAGATTCTATCTATGTGGACCAATGTGAGATTCGTAATTTGGATTATTTGGAATATACTCAATGGACGAAACAATTTGATTCATTAAATTATGAAAAAGTATTGCCCGATACATTAGTTTGGAGAGAGAAGTGTTGCATGAATGAGCCTTTGCCTGAATATTATTTCAGACATCCTGATTATCGCCACTATCCTGTTGTTGGAGTGAGCTATGAAGAAGCTTTGGCATTTTGTAAATGGCGAACAGAAAGAGTAAAAGAGTTTATCAAATTAAAAAAACGAAAGAATACAATTGAAGAAACATTTGGAGTAAAAGATTTCTATTATAGGTTGCCAACTAAAGCTGAATGGGAATATGCTGCTGATGCAGGAAGAAAGCTCCCTTACGGATTTCAGTCTTTGCATTCAAAAGATAATATGCCAAATTTTAATGTAAAGGAAGTTGATTTACTAGGATATATTGGTGATGTATATACCGTTCAGGCAATGTATAAAAAACCAAATAGTTTTGGATTGTACAATACAATTGGTAATGTTGCTGAGATGATAATGGATAAAGGTATTTGTAAAGGTGGTAGTTGGAAGAATTCTATTGTTGAATGTAATATAAGCGATTCAATAAAATACGAAAATCCTTCTTGTTGGCTCGGTTTTAGATGTGTATGTGTTGTGACAAAATAATTTTTAGCTTTACCGTCATAATACAAGCACTTGAGAACTCAATTATCAATTCTTTTTTTATTCATTACAAGCCTCACTTTTTCGCAAACACAAGGCAAAAAATATCCTGCTGGAAATGGAGGAGAAATTTTTCTGCCTCAAGGTGATATTTCTTTTGCCGATGAAGTAGTTGATTTTAAACGCGGAGAGCCGGATGCAATTTCTGAAGCATGCGATTCTGCTTTGTCCTTGGGTATTCCCGATTTTGAAGGACTTGCATCCAATTTTACTTCTTTAGGTTGTGGTGGAACACTTACTGTTCGCTTTACTGATAATGCATTAATTAATATTATCGGTCCCGACTTATATGTTTTTGAAGTAGGAAAATATGTTGAAACAACTCAATTGTATGTGTCAAAAGATGGCAAAAAATGGATCAATGTCGGAGCAATTAGTGGCGGTGTTTCATCTGTAGATATTGGAGACTCGGTAAAACAAGGAGAAATATTTCATTACGTTAAACTGAAAGATTTAAAATTTGATTGCAAAGGGTCTTGGCCAGGAGCAGATATTGATGCTATTGCTGCAATTGGTTCCGGAGTTCAAATTAATCTCAATAGTGCAATTTTATTTGATTTCGACAAGTTTGATTTATTACCAAATGCAAAAATTGAATTAAATAAAATTGTTGCACAAATTCAAAAACAGAATCCTTCTAAAATTATTATTGAAGGTCATACCGATAATATTGGACAAGAAGTCTACAATCAAGATTTATCAGAAAAAAGAGCTAATTCTGTATTAGGATACATCCGTTCAAAAACAATAACAACTAGTACAAATAAAATTAAGTCGAATTCCATTGGTTATGGTAGCACATTACCCATTGCTTCCAACGATACAAAGGAAGGGCAAGACAAAAACCGAAGAGTAAGCATTATTTTGATTCCTTGATGATTTTAGTCTTCTCATTAGAAATACTTCGACTCCGTTCAGTCAATGTCATTTAGTTAAGGAAACAGTTTGTTCCTATGGAGCTGCCCCAAACCTTATCTAAATCATGTCCTACAAACAGATAGCCTCGCTAAGGCTTTATCAATAGCTCCGTAGGAGCCACCTGTTTGTAGAATATAGAGATTGAGAATGCGATCTAGCTCCAGAGGAGCGACCTATAATTATGGTTAATAATCCTTAACTAAACGACATTGTACGCTCAGTGTGACGAGTATTACGTCAGTCTGAGCATGGTCGAAGACATAGTAATTATAAAGGCTAAAGAATAATTAAGTCACAAAAACAGCCTTTTAAATCAATTCGTCTATAAAAAGCATTCATTCGTTGCTTTTTTTTATCTTTGCAGTCCAAAATAAAAAACATTCTTTTAAGATGAAAAACTTACTTTCTTTTATTCTGTTAACATTTGCGTTATTATCTGTCAATAGCACTTTCGCTCAGGAAGATAAAAAAGTAGATCCTTTTTTAGCCGACCAAAAATTTAATAATGGAAATTATGAAGCGGCACTGGAAGATTATTTGTTGTTATTGGATGATTCGAAAAGCGATAAATACAATTATAACATTGCTATTTGTTATTTGAATACCAATATCAATAAAACAAAAGCAATTCCTTATTTGGAAATTCTTATTCGCAAACCAAAGTTCGACCCGAATGCAATGTATTTATTAGGCCGTGCTTATCATTATGCTTATCGTTTTGATGATGCAATAAAAGCCTACAATGCTTTCAAAGAAACAGGAAGAGGAAATGCCACTAATTTAGGAGACGTGGATCGTCAAATTCAATTTTGTATAAATGCAAAAGAGTTAATGAAGTTTCCTGTTGACGTAAAATTCGAAAACTTAGGCGCGAATGTAAATTCTCCTTATGTCGACTATTATCCTTTTGTTCCCAGTGACGAATCGTTTATTATGTTCAATACCCGCAGACCGGATGAAGGTGCCGAAGTAGTTAAAGAAGATGGAACCTATCCTGCAGCTATTTACATTTCCAAAGTAACGGATGGTGCTTTTGTAAAAGCAAAAAATATTGGACCACCAATTGCAAAAAAAGAAGGAGAACAGGAGATTATTGGCTTGTCTGCAACAGGAGAAATTATGTTGCTGTATTATACCAACTTGAAAGGTATTGGTGATATTTATAGCACAGCAACCGATAAAAATAAAAGCTTTAAACCAGCTGATAAATTAGATGAAAATATCAATTCAGCAAAAGCTGAAGAAATTGCTGCTTGTATTAGTACTGATGGATCAATCATTTATTTTGCAAGTAATCGAGAAGGCGGAAAAGGCGGAACTGATTTGTACATGAGCCGCAAATTGCCAAACGGATTATGGGGACCGGCACAAAATATGGGTGCTGACATTAATACTCCTCATGATGAAGATTTTCCAAACGTTTCAGCTGATGGAAAAGTAATGTATTTCAGTTCAAACGGACATACAACTATGGGTGGATACGATATTTTCAAAGCAGAATTGAGTCTTGAAACAAAAATGTTTACCAATCCTAAAAATATTGGATATCCTATAAATACTCCTGAAGACAATTTCAACTTCCGTATTTCAAGTAATGGTCGTTTTGGCTATATATCCGCTTTGCGCGAAGGTGGTTTTGGTGATTTAGATATTTACCGCGTTACATTAAATGAAGTAGAGGAACAGTATTCGGTTATTCATGGCGATATAACTTCTGCGGATTCCACTCAGAAATTAAATTTTTCAGACGTGTTTATTACCGTTACAAATAGTAAAACCCAAGAAGTGGTTGGAACTTATATTCCTAACCCTAATTCTGGTCGTTATGTAATGATATTGGCTCCTGGAAACTATGAAATGAATATGGAAGCTAACGGTTTTCAGTCTGTTACTGAAAAAATAACTGTTTTAGATAAAAGCTCCTTCAAATTTGAAATTTCAAAAAATATTCAACTCAAACCCGAAGGATATCAGAAAAAATAATCTTCAGAAAAGCATCGCAAATAAAAGCGGTGCTTTTTTATTTTGCATCCCCTTTTATTCGGTAATTTTGTATTAATAAATCAACGTGTATGAAATAGCTAAGTATAGATGTTTTGATGTCTATTTAGCATTCTAGCAAAACCAAAGGACAAAATTATAATAATCAAAAAGACGTATGAAAGCCAATATCATTGAAACTTCACAAAAGCGAATAGTGATTGTCGGAGGTGGATTTGGAGGACTTCAAGTAGCACGTAAATTAGCTAAGCAAGATTATCAAGTGGTATTGATTGATAAAAACAATTATCATCAATTTCAACCTTTGTTTTATCAAGTTGCCACAGCAGGTTTAGAA
Source organism: Bacteroidota bacterium (assembly GCA_043783695.1). Taxonomy (GTDB): domain Bacteria; phylum Bacteroidota; class Bacteroidia; order 2-12-FULL-35-15; family 2-12-FULL-35-15; genus 2-12-FULL-35-15. The sequence continues at coordinate 9,720 of JAYVZC010000386.1, read as the reverse complement.
CCTAGTACCATCTCTTTTCCTTTTCGTAAAATTTTTCAGAAAAATAAAAACATCCATATCCGAGTAGCTGAAGTAAAAGGTATTCGTCCTGAGCAAAATCAATTAGATACTTCTATAGGTATTGTGGATTATCATTATTTGGTAATAGCAATTGGTGCCGACACTAATTTCTTTGGAAATAAAAAAATGATGGAGCTGGCTTATCCAATGAAATCGGTAAGTGAAGCATTGGGCTTGCGAAATGCTATTTTGCAAAATTATGAAGATGCCTTATCGGAATCAGATAAAGATAAAAGAAAACAATTGATGAATGTAGTAGTCGTTGGTGGAGGTGCAACAGGAGTTGAGGTTGCAGGAACTCTTGCTGAAATGAGAAAAAGCATTTTACCAAAAGATTATCCCGAATTGGATTTTAAAATGATGCAAGTGTATTTGTTGGAAGGCTCTCCAAAAGTATTAAATGTTATGTCGGAGAATGCTTCAAAAAAAGCAGAAGAATATTTGCGGGAACTTGGTGTAAATGTTTTTTTAAGTTCAAGAGTAAAAGATTATGACGGAGAAAATGTTTTTTTAGATAACGGTAAAGAAATTCCAACCAAAACACTGGTGTGGGCTGCAGGAGTTGTTGGAAATAAAATAGAAGGATTAAATCCAGATGTAATTACTCCATTTAACAGAATAAAAGTAAATCGAAATAATAAAGTAGAAGGCTATAAAAACATATTTGCAATTGGCGATATTGCATTGATGATAGAAGAAAAGTATCCGAAAGGTCACCCTCAAGTGGCTCAAGTAGCCATTCAACAAGCCGTTGCTTTATCAAATCATTTTAAAAATTTATTAGAAGGAAAAGAATCCGATGATTTTTTTTATAAAGATTTAGGCTCATTGGCAACAATTGGAAGAAACAAGGCTGTAGCAGATCTGCCCAATTTTAAATTTGCAGGTTTTTTTGCCTGGCTGGTTTGGATGTTTGTTCATTTAATGTCATTAGTTGGTGGAAAAAATAAATTGTTTGCATTTATTAATTGGGCTTGGAGTTACATCACATTTGATCAGTCTTTACGTTTAATTATTAAACCCTCAAAAGAAAAAATAAAATGAGCTTCGAAAAACATTTTTTAGAAAATACCATTGGAGTTTTTAATAATTATCGTGCCTTAGCAGAAAAATCATTCGATCAACTAAAAGACGATAAACAATTCCATTATGTTTCAGATGCAGAATCAAACAGTGTTGCGATTATTATGAAACACATGGCAGGTAATATGATTTCGCGCTGGACAGATTTTTTATCAACAGATGGAGAAAAGCCAACTAGAAACAGAGATGGTGAATTTATAGAAGGAGTAGAATCGAAAGAAGAATTGATAAAGTATTGGAACAAAGGTTGGGAAGTATTTATGAATACCTTGAATTCATTAAAAGAAGAAGATTTATTAAAAACTGTTACTATTAGAGGAGAAGGATTAACAGTTACCCAAGCCTTAAACCGGCAAACTGCCCATTATGCATATCACGTTGGTCAAATTGTTTTTTTAGCGAAACATATTAAAAGCACAGACTGGAATTCTTTATCGATTCCCAAAAACAAATCAGCTGAACATTTGAAGGGAAGCTATCTTGATAATTTAAGTCAAAAGAGTTAAGTCAAAATTCAAATGAAGACATTATTAGTACGTCATTGCGAGTCCCGCATTTACGCAGGATGTGGCAATATTTCACGATGAGGAGACTAGCCAACAATAATGAGAGATTGCTTCGTTCCTCGCAATGACGCTCTGTGGCTAAATCATCCTTAGAACTCGCAATGAGAGCTTCGTAAAAAAACAAAATCTACGAACTTTTCTTACCTTTACAAATATGATTACATACATTATTCTTGTGATAACTATTTTTATTTCCATTACTGCAATGGATAATAATACATTGAAAAATAAAATGATGTTTAATGCCTACTTGATTCATGAACGAAAAGAATGGTATCGCTTTTTTTCTCATGGATTGATTCATGCCGATTGGATGCATCTCGGTTTCAATATGTTTTCTTTTTATATGTTTGGGATAGCGGTAGAAGATGCGTACAGTATGATGTTTGAAGGAAAAGGAATATTGTTCTTTGTTTTGCTGTATGTTGGTGGTTTGGCAATGTCGTCTCTCTATTCTTATGAAAAAAACAAAGGAAATATATACTACAATGCTTTAGGTGCTTCAGGAGCTGTGTCCGCAGTTATTTATGCATACATTCTTTTAGATCCAACGGCTAAAATAGGGATGATGTTTATTCCAATAAGAGTTCCGGCATATATTTTTGGATTTGTTTATTTAGGAATAGAATACTATTTGAGTAAAAGAGAAAATACCGGAATAGCCCACGATGCACACTTTTGGGGAGCAATATATGGAGTTATACTAACGCTTATTTTAAGACCAAGTTTAGCATCAAGTTTTATTGATCAAATTTTAGGAAGGTGATGAAAGCAGTTTTTTTAGATAGAGATGGAGTAATAAATGTTGAACGTGGTTATACACACCGTTTGGAAGATTTTGTGATTTTGCCTGATTTGATGGAAGTATTGCAATTGTTGCAAAAAAGAGGATATTTATTAATTGTGGTCTCTAATCAAAGTGGAATAGCAAAAGGTTTATACAAACAATTGGAAGTGGAAATTTTGCATAAATTTATGGTGGATGAATTTACAAAGAATGGAATTACCCTTTCGGAGATCTATTACTGTGTTCATCATCCAGATATAAGTAAATGTATTTGCCGTAAACCCGATTCATTGTTTGTAGAAAAGGCTTTAGCTCGTTTCAATATTGATGCAAAGAAATCGTATTTCATTGGAGATAAAGAACGCGACACAGAAGCAGCCAAAAAAGCAGGAGTGAAAGGAATATTAATTGAAGCAAACATATCATTAAAAACAATTTTAAATCAAATAAATTAATTTATAATTTTCCAATCTTCCAATTTTCAATTTGTAATTTTTAAATGCAGAACTTTATCAATCATAACGGAAATTTTATTTTGTCGGATGCTCCCGTAGTATCTGCCAATAACCGCTCGTTTAAATATGGCGATGCTTTGTTTGAAACTATTCGTATTACCAATTACAATCCGCAATTTTTAAAAGAGCATCTACAAAGGTTAGCAGCAGGAATGGGTGTTTTTAAAATGGAGAAAAATCCGGATTTAAATACACTATTTATTGAGCATGCAATCTTAGAGTTAGCGCAAAAAAACAATGTTACTTCCGATGGAAGAATTCGATTAACTGTTTATCGCAACGAAGGTGGTTTTTATGCACCTAACGACAATAAAACATCTTTTCTTATGGAAGTTTATCCTATTGAAGAGAAAGGGTATGTTTTAAATCAAAAAGGGTATACTGTTGATTTGTTTACAGAGTTTAAGAAGGCACAAAATACATTATCATCTATAAAATCAGCTAACAGTGCTATTTATGTGATGGCGGGAATTTATAAAACACAACAACAATTAGATGAATGTTTATTGTTAAATGACAAACATCATATTATTGAAGGGATAAGTTCTAATATATTTGCAGTGAAAAACGGAGTATTGTATACTCCACCGGTTTTTGATGGGTGTGTAAATGGTGTAATGCGCAAAAAAATTATAGAAATTGCACAAGCAAACAAAATAGCAGTATATGAAATTTCCATAATGCAAAACGTGTTGCTTGGTGCTGATGAATTATTTTTAACAAATACCATAAACGGAATCCGATGGGTTGTTGCTTATAAACAAAAAAGATATTTTAATGATACATCACAAAAATTAACTCAAAAATTGAATGAGCTTGTGGCCACAACAGTATAATGTGACAATAATTCTTTTTTTAAATTTTTAGAAAACACAGATTAGTAAAATTCGTTTTTATTCGTTATTCGTAAAATGGAAGACCTCAGATTATATATAAATACCCTTCGCCACGATTTTGCTAAACAAGCTTTGGATAAAAAAGATGTGAACGCAAATCCTATCATACAATTTGAAAAATGGTTCAAAGAAGCAGTTGAAGCAAAAGTAAACGAACCAAATGCAATGAGCGTTGCAACTGCTACTGCTGACGGAAAACCTTCTGCTCGCATTTTATTGCTTCGTAATTTTGATGAAAATGGTTTTGTATTTTATACCAATTATACCAGTCGCAAAGGCGGAGAAATATTAAAAAATCCTTATGCATCCTTATTATTCTTTTGGCCGGAGCTAGAACGACAAGTTCGTATTGAAGGAACATTGACAAAACAAAGTGCTGAAGAATCCGACAAATATTTTAATACTCGTCCGCGTACAAGTAAATTGGGTGCTTGGACATCTGAGCAAAGTAGGGTAGTAGCTAGTAGAAAGGCATTGGATGAAGAATATGAAAAAATGTCTCAAAAGTATCCCGGAGAAAATGTTCCCCGCCCTATTTATTGGGGTGGTTATATTTTAGAGCCGAATAACATTGAGTTTTGGCAAGGAAGGCCTAGTCGTTTACACGATAGACTTCTATATTCGAAAGAAAATAATAGTTGGAAAATAGAGCGATTGGCTCCTTAGGTTATTCTCGATAAAAAGTTATTGAAGGATATTCATCCCAATTAGGCTTCCTTTTTCGATTACCAACCCTTTTCATTTTCATTCTCCAATGTGTTGGAATTGATTGTATATCATACGAAATAGCCGTATCAAACCGAATAGGATATTCTTCAATTTTAAATTTGCTATCCCATAAATAGATAATTCCATTTTTATAGTTTGCCGCTCCTTTCAAATTAACATCGTCCTCAATAGACGATCCATCAGCTTTATCTTTATATTCCATATGGTCATCGAGATAAAATAAAGCAGAAGCTCCAGTAGACGTGCGAGTATAGTAGCTTCTCCATATGCTACCAACTAAATTTGGATCGATAGATTCAAAATCAGCATCCTTTTTACAGGCATTAAATAAAACGCTTAATAAAATAATAGCGGGTAATATTTTGAAATGTTTTTTCATTGTTGAATTGTTATACCAAATATAATCAATCAAAAGACGAAAAGCAATTGCATAAAAAAACCTTCAAGAACATTGAAGTTTTTTTATGCGTCCAACAAAATGTCAAAGTTGAAATAATTATTTCTATTTCAACAAAGCCACAATTCTTTTTATTGCTTCTTGGTTTTCTGGAAGATTAATAGAAGCATGCACTTTCTTTTTTTCTTTATTTGTCAAATGCCAGCTGAGTGAAATGCGGTCGTTTAATTCATTTCTTAATTGTAGATCAATGATATCAATTTGTGATTTACACCATAAATCTGCCATTTGAATTTGTTGGTTTTGATTGTAATCTTGCACTTCAAAAAGATGTCCGTAAAAACTTCCCATTGGTCGAGATAATGCTTCAGCTAGTGTTTGTGAAGGGTTTTCGTCAATAGGAATGTTTTTGTGTTTGTCGCGTATTTGAATGATGACAATACCACTTGTGTTTTCTGCGATCCAATCGTTAAATGCTTTTATGAAACGAAAACTGGTTTCCAATCCATAGTTATCTCTTAACCCCGCATCCATAATTTCTATGCGAGGTTCACTTGGTAATGATACGACAGGAGAAATATATGGGAAGGTAGCACTCATTCTTAAAACGCTGGAAAATAATGTTTGCTCAGCACTTTGTTCTTCAAAAAAGCGAGAATATTCAATTGCATCAAATAATTTATTGTAATGTGTTTTATTTGTTTTTGCATTTTGAGTTAAATAGGATACTCCTTGCGAAGAAATTAACATTTTCCTACCATCGTTTACTATAGAAGGAGAAAACACAATCATTGGAATAGTTGCTTCGGACTCTGGTTTTTTATATGCCACCAAACGCTTATTAAAAATGCCATTCAGATTTTCTTCCAATTTTTGCTCGAAAGCATATCCTCTGTCGTATGAATATTTTCGACCATCAATCTTAAAACTTTTTAGTGGAAAAAGCCATTCACTGGTTGCAATTGTAAATGCAATTGGATTTAAAATGTCTTTTGACATATTGGTACAATAATTTTTATCGTAATAAGAAGAAATTTTATTTTGTTGTTTTAATAGGTAGAGCTCTCGTAAATATGCTGCACCTACCATTCCGCCAGATGAACCGGTAATCAATTGTGTTTGACTTAATAGTCTACCATTTAAAAGGCTATCCGCAACTTGTAGCGTAAATAATGTCCATAAAGATGAACGCAAACCACCACCACTTACATTTATGAAAACGAGCTTTGGTTTTTTCTCAGGATGTGATGGATCAGTATTTTTTATTTTCCACTTATTTAAAATTTCAAGTGTCGCATTAAGATCCTTCGTCAAATTATCAAATTCTTTATCTTTATTTTTAAAATTATCATAACTGTATGGTGCTTTTACTGTATTATAATTTAAACCATAAGCACGGTTTTCAATAGATAAAAAATCTATTTTGTGTAAGTAGTTGAATGCTACTAAAAATAAAATGAAAATAATAGTAGACCAACCTCTAAACCATGTGTAGAAAGAACTAAATAGCATTACAAAAATAGTAAACAATAAAAATAAACTGGCACTTGCAGGAATTTCAAAAGCAGAAATTTTTGAAAATAATCCTAGTGAAATTAAACTAACGATGCTTAAAATTTGAAAAACCAATGCTGCTTTGTGATTTTGTTTCAAGACGGCTTTTAGCATTTCCTTTTTATAATGACGAACAGATCGAACTAATCGTCTTTTAAATGGACTACTCAAATAGGTTTCTACATACCAGTCACGCGATTCTTTTATTAAAGAAGGATTTCGTTCGCCACTATGTTCCTTTCCAGAGTTTGTTTTATTTGATAATGGTGCAGTAATTTGAATTCCGTAAAGCTTCGTAATATCTTTGTTAGTCCCAAAAAAATACGTAAAAGCAACAAAAATAAAAATTAAATTCCCTATTAAAAATGCGGAAATGAGCCATAAAATATGAATAATTTCAAAATTTCCTTCACTTTTTAGGAAAAAGAAAATTTTGAAGCTGTAGAGGAATGTAAAAGAAAGTGGGATAAAAAAATTATTCAAACAATATTTCATAAAAGGATTTCTTAGTGTTGCTAAAAACGGAAATCGAAACCCATTTTTAATATAGCTGGCAATGTTGTAAGCCATAATAAATCCGCCACATGCAAAGCCGGTAATAGAGTATGAATAGAAGCTTATTTTATCAAAATATTCAGGACCCCAAAATAGATAAGCAACACCATAAGTTGGCGCAATACTGTTGGTAATGATTCCAAAAAATAGTAACCAAAAAATTAATAGTAATTGATTTTTTTTAAAGTCGAGAAGGATTAATCGAAAATAAAACGAATAAAAAAATCTACGGAAGGCGGGATGTTTCCGTATTTGTAGTTTTATTCTTGCTGCAAGTCGCATAATTAGGTGATTAAGTAATTGGGTAACTAAGTAATTAGGTAATTGGGTAATTAAGTAAAAGGTAAACGTTAACCAGTAACATTTCCTAGTCACCCTTTAAATCTTACCATTCACAATCTTCAAAATCGCTGTTTCCAAAGCATTTGTTTTGTTTTCTAATACGTTTCCTTCGGAAATAAGTTTCTCTGCAAAGACTTTATCTGTAAGTCCGGAAGCATTTATTTTTACATTTAAGAAAGCACCCATAACGGCTGAACGGGCACATAAAGCACCAACACCGGCATCTGTCACCGAATTAGGATTGCCGACTTCAGCCATTGCTTTAATCACTTCCATTGAATCATAACACAAGTGCATCACATTGAAAGGCACTTCTGTAGCGTATTTAGTAGCATCTTGAATAGCTTGTGTTCTTGCTTTTTTTTCTTCATCTGTTGCTTTTGGCAATCCAAAGGCTGTCATAATTTTATTGAAAGCATTGGTATCTTCATCTACCATTTTCAATAATTCGTTTTTATAATATTGTCCTTTTTCAGCCCAATCCGAAAACTCTTTCCAGCGCTCATCCCAACCCGGTTTGTGTGACGAAAGATTGGCAACCATTGTACCCAATGAAATTCCCAAAGCACCAATATATGCGGAAATAGATCCACCACCCGGAGCCGGACTTTCACTTGCTGTTTCATCTGCGAAAGCAACAAGATCCATTTTTATCAAACGTGTTTTAGATTCATCTTTTAAAAGATATTCAATGATTCTTTCTTCGGGTTTGAATGGAGACAATTCATCCAAGCCAAGCGATTTTACTGCTATTTTAATAAGTTCTTTTTCAGAAACTCCTGTCGAACGATTTTGTTTTTCAAGGAAATACTTTCCAGCATCCAATATCGATTTTAATGGAACAAGTCCTACTAATTCGGAACCAGTCACACGAATTCCGCGCTCCGTAGCTTTATTACTAACTTCATCAAAAGCTTTGTGAACCGAAGTTATATTGATATTGGTTAAGTTCATGGAAATTTGAGCAATGCCAAACTCTTCGATATACCAGCCAATTGCTTTAACTGATTTTAAAGAACCAGGAATGTTAACAGGATTTCCTTTTTCATCGGTCACCACTTTTCCTGTTACAGGATTTCCTTCGCGTTTTACTCTTCCTGCTTCACGAACATCAAATGCAATAGAATTTGCTCTACGTGTTGAAGTCGTATTTAAATTCACATTGTAAGCCACTAAAAAATCTCTAGCACCAATTACGGTAGAGCCTGATTTTACAGAATGTTCAGCCGGACCGAAATCTGGTTTCCATTCTGGCAATTTTATCTTTTTGAAAAAACCTTCGTATTCTCCCGAACGAATTACCGATAAATTATTACGTTTTTTATCAACCTGAGCTTCTTCGTATAAATAAACAGCAATGCCAATTTCTTTCCCAACACGTGCCCCTAATTTTTTTGCATACTCTGCTGTTTCTTCCATAGAAATTCCAGCAATAGGAATTAGCGGACAAACATCGGTAGCGCCCATACGCGGATGTTCTCCTTTGTGTTTGCTCATATCAATTAACTCACCAGCCTTTTTAATTGCTAAAAATGCAGCATCAATAACTGCTTGAGGATTTCCAACAAATGACACAACCGTTCTGTTGGTTGCTTTACCTGGATCCACGTTTAATAATTTAACTCCTTCTACTGCTTCAATCTCATTAGTAATTTGTCTGATGATATTCATGTCGTTCCCTTCAGAGAAATTTGGAACGCATTCGATTAATTGGTTCATTAGTTCAATTGTTTATTGGTTCACTAGTATGCTGTGTGCATACTTTAGTTGTTTCGTTTTTTTAGAACGTCATTGTTTTATTTCTTTTTATTTGTCTATTGTATATTATCGATCACCTTCCCACCAATGATCACCGTCTCCACCAAATTGCTTCCAAACGAATAAGGAATAAACGCATAACTCGAAATTTCTTTTGTAATAAAGACATTTGCTTGTTTCCCAATAGCAATGCTTCCATGCGTTTTACTTAAATCCATTGCGTATGCAGAATTTATTGTAGCTGCATTTATTGCTTCTTCTGGTGTCATTTTATATTGTACACAACATAATGAAAGCATGAAATTCATGTTGCCGCTCGGACTGCTTCCTGGATTATAATCACTCGCCACTGCAACTGCTAAACCTGCATCTATCATTTTTCTTGCTGGTGGAAAAGGTAATCCTAAAAAGAATGCTGCTCCCGGCAAAATGGTTGGCATTGTTTTGCAATTTTTTAGTGCTTCAATTTCTTTATCAC
>JAYVZC010000385.1:0-7221 GCA_043783695.1 Bacteroidota bacterium | reverse complement strand
GGATCTCGTTGGTTTTACGACCGTCTAAACGAGCTCTTTCGTCCAAAACAAATCTGCGGACAGCATCGTATTCAACATGGTGATAATATTTTTTTACTAAACTTTCTTTTAATTTTCTTTCTTCATCAGGCAATGACATTAAAAATTCATTTACCACAGCTTTGAAAGCAGCACCACGCTCTTTTTTATTTGGGTTTTGTAATTTTGCAACAGCGTATGCTTTATCATATAATGCTTTGTGAACGCGTTCTTCTAATTCAGCATCATTTGTTTCGTGACAATATTCACGTTTTACAATCTTACCTTTTACTGCTTCAACTTTAGCAACCAATTCCTTGATAGCTTTTATTTCTAATTTGATAGCTTCATGACCGAATTTAATTGCTTCTAACATTTCAGCTTCAGAAACTTCATCCATTTCACCTTCTACCATCATGATGTCCTTTTCAGAAGCAGCGATGATCATATCCAATGTTGATTTTGCATTCTCCTCAACTGTTGGGTTGATTAATAATTTTCCATCAACTTTACCAACGCGTACTTCAGAAACTGGTCCATTAAACGGAATGTCAGAAATTGAAATTGCTGCAGAAGCGGCTAAACAAGCTAATGCATCGGGCATTGTATTTTTATCTCCAGAGATCAATGAAATTAATACTTGAGTATCAGAGTGATAATCTTCAGGAAAGAGTGGGCGTAGAGCACGATCAACCAAACGGCAGATCAATATTTCATAATCAGAAATTCTTGCTTCGCGTTTGAAGAATCCTCCGGGGAAACGACCAGCAGCAGCAAATTTTTCTTGGTAATCAACAGACAATGGTAAAAAGTCTGTTCCTTCTTTTGCATCTTTGTTAGATACGATTGTTGCAAGCAACATGGTGTTGCCCATTTTCACTACTACAGATCCGTCTGCTTGTTTTGCTAATTTTCCTGTTTCTAGTGTGATTTCACGTCCATCAGCTAGTGCGAACGTGTGTGTAATTCCAATTTGTGACATGTTTTGTTTGTTTTTAATTTATTGTTTTCTTTACCTCTTTAAAATTTAGTGATTTGCTGATTTAGAGAATCGGGAATTAGAGATTTGTTGATTTGGAGAATTAGAGAAGGGAAAGGAATCATCAATTATTATGTGCTTTTATGACCTTTTTAATTATTCTCTATTTTTCTATTTCTTTATTTCTCTATCTCTTTTTTAATTCTCTATTTCTCTATTTCTCCATTTTTCTATTTCTCGATTTCCTGTTATATACGCAAAAAGCATCCTACTCGTGAGCTGGATGCCTTTTGTAAAGGTTATCTTAAGAATATCAAACTTATTTTCTTAGATCTAATTTCTTAACAATAGCACGGTATCTTTCGATATCGTTTTCTTTCACGTAATCCAATAAACTACGTCTGTTAGCAACTAATGCGATAAGAGATTTTTGAGTTCCAAAATCTTTTTTATTTTTTTTCAAATGCTCCGTCAAATGGTCAATTCTGAAAGAGAACAAAGCGATTTGTCCTTCAGATGATCCGGTATCTTTTTCAGATTTTCCGTGCTTTTTGAAAATGTCTTTCTTAATTTCTGCTGTTAAATACATCGTATTCGTCTTTTTTGTTTTTATTTTTAAGGACTGCAAAGATATAAATTCTTTTTTAATTGGCAATAAAATGGAACAAAAATGATGTTTTCGTTTTTCTAATATAATTATCCTTACGAAGACACACCCCTAGCCCCTCTCAAGAGGGGAATAGCTTCTTCTCAAAATTAAGCTACAAGTATAAAAAATAAAAATCTTTGCGTTCTTTGCGCCTTCTTTGCGTTCTCTGCGGTTAATTCTTAAACATCTTCAACAATTGCCCCACTTTAGCCTTTATTTCCTTACGGTTGATAATCTTGTCCAAAAACCCGTGCTCCAATACAAATTCGGAGGTTTGAAAGCCTTTTGGTAAGTCTTTTCCGATGGTTTCTTTGACAACACGGGGACCGGCAAATCCAATTAAAGCAGCAGGTTCAGCAATATTTAAATCGCCCAACATAGCATAAGAAGCAGTTACTCCACCCGTTGTAGGATTTGTCAATAAAGAGATGTAAGGAATTTTTGCCTCCGACATCAGCGAAAGCTTAGCAGCTGTTTTAGCCATTTGCATCAATGAAAATGCAGCTTCCATCATACGAGCACCGCCCGATTTGGAGATAATCATTAATGGAATACGTTTTTCAATGCAATAATCACAAGCTCTTGCAATTTTTTCTCCCACCACAGAACCCATCGAACCACCAATAAAAGCGAAGTCCATACAAGCAATCACTAAATCTTCGCCATCTACTTTTCCATGTCCTGTTCTCAAAGCATCTTTTAAATGGGTCTTTTTAGCGGTATCCACCAATCTGTCGACATATTTTTTTGTATCCACAAATTCCAATGGGTCACCGGCAGTAAGGTTTTCGTTCAATTCTATATATTCATTGTCATCGAAAAAAATCTTGAAGTATTCTGCGGAACCTATTTTTTCGTGATACTGACATTCTTCGTTTGGGCAAACATATAGATTTAGCTCATGTTCAGCTGTGTTTGTAATTTTTTTACAAGAAGGACATTTATACCATAATCCTTCAGGAGTTTCTTTTTTCTCCTTTGTAGATGTAGTAATACCTTTTTTTATACGTTTAAACCAACTCATATTTTAAATTTTTGATTTGTTGATTTGTTGAATCTGAAATTAGAGATTTGTTGAATTGGAGAATTAGAGAAGTACTCATCGATAAATTATCGTATTAGCTTTTTACAATTCTCTATTTCTTTATTTTTCTAATTCTCTAAATCACTATTTCTCTATTTTGTTTTATGCTATTGTAATAGTCTTATCTAAATAAACATCCTGTATTATATTTAGTAACTCGATTCCTTCTTTTACGGGTTTTTGAAATGCTTTACGTCCAGAAATTAAACCTTGTCCGCCTGCACGTTTATTTATAACTGCTGTCATAACGGCTTCTGCAAGATCGGATGCACCTTTTGATTCTCCACCTGAATTAATTAAACCCATTCTTCCCATATAGCAATTTGCTACTTGGTAACGGTTTAAATCAATTGGATTTTCGGTAGTTAATTCTGAATATACTTTTGGATGTGTTTTTCCATAATTTAATGCAGTATATCCACCATTTTTATCAGACATTTTTTGTTTGATAATATCTGCTTGTATAGTAACGCCTATATGATTTGCTTGTGATGATAAATCGGCAGCAGTACTGTAATCAACCCCTTCTTTTTTGAAAGCATTGTTACGAGTATAGCACCATAAAACAGTTGCCATTCCTAATTCGTGAGCACGGTCAAAAGCTTGTGCTACTTCTACAATTTGACGACCAGATTCAGGGGAACCAAAATAAATGGTTGCACCAACCGCTACAGCACCCATATTCCAAGCATCTTCCACAGAACCGAACATAATTTGGTCATATTTATTTGGGTAGCTTAAAAATTCGTTGTGATTTAATTTTACAATGAAAGGAATTTTGTGAGCGTATTTACGAGAAACAGAGCCAAGTACTCCAAACGTTGAAGCTACTGCATTGCAACCGCCTTCAAGTGCTAGTTTCACAATATTTTCTGAATCAAAATATAATGGGTTGGGAGCAAAAGATGCGCCTGCACTGTGTTCTATTCCTTGGTCAACAGGTAAAATGCTCATATAGCCTGTATTTGCCAATCTTCCTGTTCCGTACAATTGTTGCAAACTGCGTAATACTTGTGGATTGCGGTTGGTTTGTTGAAAAATACGATCAACAAAGTCGCTTCCGGGAAGGTGAATATTTTCTTTAGAAATGGTTTTACAAGTGTGATTCAATAAGCTATCAGCATGAGCGCCTAATAACTCTTCAATTTTTTTAGTTGCCATCTTTTCTTTAATTTATGATTTGTTGAAATAGAGAAATAGAGATTTTTAAAAACTCTAAAAACTATTCATCAATTTTTTATTTTAGGAATGCAAAGGTAATAAAAAGTTCATTAGTTCATTAAAAGTTCATTAGTTCATTGGTTCACTGGTTCATTAGTCGGGAATGCCCGTTCTGTGTGTTTTTATGAGCAAAATACATAAAACACAGCACGAGTATCGGATACCAATAAACTAATGAACCAATGAACAAGTGAACCATTAAAATGGATAACCAATTCCTAAATTAAAAGTAAAAAAGTTGTATTTGTGATTGCTGTGATCCACTCTATATTGTCGTTTCCATTCGGCATCATACAGGTTTTGGATAACCCATCTTTTATCTTCAGTAAATTTGGGATCTCGTACTTTTATACCAAGATCAAAACGAATGATAAAAAAGTTGAAATCGGCACGCAATCCTGCTCCTGAGCCAATTGCTATTTCTTTATGAAAGCGATCAAATTGAAAATCGCCACCTAGTCGACTAGGATCTTTTTTCATAAGCCAAGTATTTCCGGCATCAATAAAAAAAGCACCTTTTAACATTTTAAACAATTTAAATCGATATTCTAAATTTCCTTCTAAATTCCCATCACCAATTTGTCCGAAAGAAATTTCTTCTCCGTCATTAAAAGAACCTGGTCCTAATGTGCGCGATTGCCAAGCTCTAATCCCATTTGCCCCACCACTGAAAAAACTCCGTTCAAAAGGTAATGCCGGAAAGTTAGCCAAAGGTTTACCAATTCCGGCTGCAAATCTAAAAACAAGTTTATTTAGTTCGTTGGAATTCAAATAATAACGATAATCACCATCTATTCGCAAATATTGTGAATAGGCAATATCTGCAATTGTGTAACGACCGTTAATATCTTTTGCAAATGTATTTGGCTTAAAAGAGTTGATTGTGTTATAAAATGCCCTCAAAACATTTCCGGATGATTCTCCACTTATTCTGAAATAAGAAAAATTTTCTTCTTTTTTTATGTTTTGTTCATTGTATGTAAAAGAATATCTGGTACTAGTTGCCAAGTGGTCGGTGAAACTATTTATTAGATATAAATCGTTGGTGTTGTCCAAGAAATTGGAATGCAAGGCCACATTTACAAAATTGATGACCAAAGGGCTTATGGTATGACGTTTTTTAATTGTTTCTTTCCATGTATAAGAATAGGAAAGATTGTAGACATACCTTGTGTAATCTGGTCGTTGTTGGAAATTAAATGAAGTGGTAAATATTGTTTTTGGATTTGAGCGTTTAGATGCCTTTATTTTAAAAGGAACCAAAAAACGAGGAACATATATATTCAATTCCGGACCAAGTTCAATGGTATTAAATTGTGAAGTAGGGTTGATGTTGGCTGAATTACTATTGACTGTTTTTTGTGCTTCAATACCACCTTTTAATCTCAATTCAAGCACTTCCGCCCCTTTAAATAAATTTCGATTTTGATAAACTATACTTCCTGATATTCCCGGATTCCAGTTGCCTGTATTGGTTGCTTCCGTTTCAATAGTGAAGGACTGTTTGGCAATTGGACTTAATTGAATGTGACAATCTAAAAAATCACCACCGGCAGGCGAAAAATAAATATTAATGGTTTTAAATGATTTCAATTCGGAAAGTCGTTTGTAGGTATCGTCCACATTTTGCAATTGATACAATTCACCTTTACGGATAAATACGGAATAAAGTAAAACTTTTGTCTTGTATTTTAACTCTTCAGTATGAAGAATATAATAATCTACCTCTTTACCCTTTACCGAATCGGCCATCTCCGTTCCTGTTCCCGATTCTATTCTTATGGTATCAACTTTTGCGGTATCTAATTTTTTAGAAACAAAATCGGGTCGTATATAAATGTTTTTGATGTAAAAACGCTGATGTGGGCGTTCAACAATAGAATCGGAATAATCGGAGTATTTATAGGCAAAGTTTTTTACACCAATTGTGATATTTACATGGTTATTTTCGATGGTGCTATCAATTTGAAAATAGATATAATCCTTTGTAAATAAATAATACCCATTGTTGCTCAATTCGTTTGTAATGCGTTCTCGTTCCAATTGCATCACATCCACATCGTAATTTTTTTCAGGCCTTAGCAAACAATTAGCAGTATCAGAAATGATGTAATATTTTAAAAGATCATCCGGAATTTTATATTCAACATGACTGATAAGATAAGGTTTTTGTGCTTTAATAGTGTAATAAACATGTGCACGTTTTTTCCATTTTTTATATTTAACAGAATCTGTAACAGTACTGATAAAATAACCTTTGTTATTGAGGAATAATTTTATTTGTTTAGCTGATTTTTTTGCTAATAAAGAATCGTAAATAACAGGTGGTTCGCTCACATTTAAAAGCCATTCACCAAATAATTGACGTTCGTTGGTTTTTCGTTTCTTTCCTCTTGCAACACGTTTGTTATTCCTATTTTCTATTTTTTTATCAAACAAAATACGTTTTCGTTTGATGCGATTTTCATTTGCTAGGTTGTGCAACCAGAGATGGAAGCGAAAAATCAATAAAATTTTCCGATTGGGTTTTTGCTTGATATAACTTTCAATTTCACTTTTATCTATTTTGGTATCTTTGTTAATGATGTGGTTTTTTTGGAGAAGAAATTCGCCATCTTGCAGTTTTCGAGCAGGTCTACATGCGAACAATATCAATGGAATTAACCCAATAATGATAAGCTTATTATAAGTAGTTCTTCTGTTCACGCTCAATTATAAAATTGTCCTTTACTCAGGCTACTAAATTACTATATTTGTGCTTACAAAGTGCTTAGCATTTTTTACCACAGCGTTTTATCAAAAGATGAGCTGATATCCAGAGGTGAATAAATCGTTTAATTGATTTTTTGCCTAAGTGTTTTTGTGAATTTCTTATCCTTTTTCCAATATATGTTTGAACGTTCTAAATCTCATAGTTAAGTTGGTAGGGCAATTTCCTTGTGTTTGAAAAAAAACATCCCAAAAGTTTGCAAAACCCATTTCTATTTGTACTTTTGATTATTATTTAAAATCAATCTAAATAAAGAAACGTGTCAAAAATCAAGATAATTATAGCAGATAGTCATTTTTTAAGTCGTAAAGGCTTGGCAATTTTGCTTGAAGAAAATACTGATTTTATTCTACTTTCTGAAGCATTAAGTATTTCCGATTTGGTAAATCAAGCGAAATTTTATCAACCCGATTTAATTATTATCGATTACACTTCTGCCAATTTTAGTTTAGAAAATATTCAGCAAATAGTAAAAAAGTATCCCAAAACACATTTATTGG
>JAYVZC010000384.1:0-3063 GCA_043783695.1 Bacteroidota bacterium | reverse complement strand
CCATCAACAGAAAATAATTCATAAGAGTAACCCGATTTTCTTAATTGAATTTTTATTCCTTTTCCAGAATAAAGAAAAAGGACATCTTTATTTTGCTGATGATTTTGGTCAAGAATTTGACCTTTATTTTCAATAAAAGAAGAAAAATTAGACTGTTTTTTTTGAGCGAAAGAATTAGTACATGTGAATAAAATAGCACATGATAGAGTTAAAATACTATTTAAAAGGTGTTTATACATTTTATATTTATTGATAGTAGTAAGAAGAATATTCTTGATTTTTTTTCTTTAGAAAAGATAGCTTTTACTAGAGTTATAATAATAAAACTTCAAATCCTTTAACCCTAACCAAAGGTATAGAAATTTTGTGTAATACCATATTAAGTCTAATAGAAATTGCACGAATGCATAAGCATAGTGTGCACCCCTAAAAAACATCTTGGCTAGTTCTAATAAAAAATTCCGCACATGCGGAATTTTTTTTACTGCAATTAATATTTTTATTGTTTATAATTTTATTATTGTTGTTTCACCATTTTCTTAGTCTCAATAATTTTTCCATCAACAACAAGTGTGTAAGTATAAATGCCATTGCTTAAATCTTGAGCAAACACATTTAAACTTCCTTTACCCTTTTCATTCAAATCAACCGATTGAATTAATTTTCCTGAAACATTATAAAAAAGCATTTGTGCTTTTACTACATTGTCCGGTAAAAAATAATTAATTGTAGTTTGCTCCGAAAAAGGATTTGGACTATTTTGATCTAAAATGATAGTCTGTACATCCTTTAGGTTCACATCTTGTGAAGCAATTGTACTGTTTGAATTATTATTTTGTTGGATCGAACGATTATTGCAACATTCATTTAAAGCACTTTCCAAAACTGTTAAACGATAATCTTGAATTGAATCTTTGTTTTGTAAAAATGCATTGATAGAATCTTGCATATTATTTTCATCTTTTAAACTATCAATTGATTTTTGTTGCTCTTTCATTCCTTTTAATAAAATAGGAATTAATTGTTGATATTCTAAACCTTTAAAATTTACAGCAGGAATAACAATATTTCCCAATGAATCCAATACTTCCGGTTGAACATTATTTGTAATTAATGCAGGTAAAATAGGTTCAACTTCTTGAGCAATTAAACCATATTGCAGTCCTTGAGGTAAGTTCATTGAAGGATATGCTGTGTGCTTAAATTCAAATGTCTTTGGATTTAATTGATTAATAATATTCATAGCACCCGTAATGTCCTCAATGCTGTCTTTTAAATTAAGGTCAGAAGGACCATAAGTTCCTGCAATGTAAACGTCACCATTAAAGTATCCTGCATAATTAGGGCCTGTTGGGGTACCTAATCCAGGAGCTCCTGAAGTTGAAGCCGATCCAAAAACTGCATAATTTAGAACTCCACCATCGGCTATAAAATTTCCACCATAATTTGTTCCTGTTCCTTGTGCAACGCCTCTTACAGCAAAATTGCTTCCGAGGCTATTGTTCGCTTCTCCATAAACTCCAATATTGTTGTTGTTTATTCCTCTCGCATAAAAGGCACCACCTATTGCAATTTTATCTGATTGGCTAAAATAATCAGCCACACCTCTTACGCCAATGCTAGTGAATGCATCTCTCGCAATAAAGTCGCCACCTA
The DNA here is from genome assembly GCA_043783695.1 of Bacteroidota bacterium. Lineage (GTDB taxonomy): Bacteria > Bacteroidota > Bacteroidia > 2-12-FULL-35-15 > 2-12-FULL-35-15 > 2-12-FULL-35-15. The sequence goes on along the minus strand of JAYVZC010000384.1, from coordinate 1,407 downwards.
TGTTAATAGTTGGAACATTTATAGGTTGAACACCATTTGTTATAGCAAACACACCTCGATAAATACGACTTATTGTTGCAGTTGAAACATCACTATTAATAGCACTTACAGCAGTTGTATTAATTGCTACCGGTGCTGTACTTTGCAAAACGCTGAATTTTGCCGGCATAGGTATACCACAGTTATAGCCAATTCCAACAACATCAAGATTTGGAACAACTGAAGCCGGGTCAAAAGGAAGGGCTTGCCCTGTAAAACGATAATTGAAAGTGTTTAATGGAATTTCATAATCAGCTCCTACTACTGGATTTGGTGTAGAGGCACAGTAATTGCCAATTCCTGTTCCAGTTCCAGTAGGTCCAACAGCACCCGTTGCACCTGTTGCGCCTGTAGGTCCCGTTGCACCAGTTACTCCAATTGGTCCTGTAGCTCCTGTTGGACCAGTTGCACCAATAAGCCCGGCCTTCACATAAATAACATCTCCGGTTGCATTAACTGCTAAAATTCCAGGACCCGGATTAGTAACAGTTGGTGATGTGGTATTCAAATTTGTAAAACGTAAACCACTGCTACCACCGGCATTTGAAGTTGCTTCCGATGAATTCACTTCTAATGTTTGTGTGGGATTGATGCTTGTGCCAGTTGGACCATATAAATTTGCAGTAGGATCACCACCTATTCCGGTCCAAACATGAGCAAAAGTAGCCGCAACATTAGTAGAAGGAGTCATTCTCATTCCTTCAACTCCGTCAGCACCATTTGAAGGGGGCAATCCTGGTGATGCTCCTGTTGTTGTAGATGTGAAAATAAACCTTAAGTTATCGGGGCCAGTTGCAAAAGGTCCCGTTGGGCCATCATTATCTCCCCAGTTTAAAACTGCATCTTGTCGGTCTAATCCCGGAATTCCTACAATGCCAGGTTCTGCTTTTAGTCCCAAATACACATTGTCGCTCGATTTACTTGCAAAAACTCCTATATCCATCCACTTTCTCCAACCATCATTTGTAGCACCTTGAGTATTGTATCCAATATGTACTAAACTCAATGGACGAGTTACTGGATTGTTAGGATCTTCGCTTATTGAAACACGAGTTAAATTTGTTGGCAAAGCACCCGGATTAAAAGGAATAGTATTGTTTAAACCACCAATTTGAGTGATGCGTATACGCTCACCATTATTGCTATACATAGTTAAACGGTCGTTTTCTTTTTGATTGATAACTGCTTCTTTATTACTTATACTTGTTGGAGCATAACCAATATGCAAGCCATCATTGATAGTTTGACCTGTTCCTTGTGTTGGATTTTGATTCGTAATTTGCAAAAATACAGGCAACCTTTCTTCTGCATTCATGTGCAAACGATTTGTTGGAGGTAAAAGGTCTGTAAATACCGGACCAATTCCAA
>JAYVZC010000383.1:0-3068 GCA_043783695.1 Bacteroidota bacterium | reverse complement strand
GTAAAAGTAATGGAGAACTTTCAAAAATCAATCTGTAAATGCGAATTTAAATTAACTCCACCAACTTCTTCACATTCGTTTTATTCGAGAAATCTTTTAGCAAAACAGCTTCTCTCTTGTGAACTTCCTGCATATCAAAAGGCAATTCAAACAAGCGGGAAATTTCTTTAGCCATTGACTCAGCAGAATCCTGAATAGAACACAATTGCTCCAAACCTGTATTAGCAACCATAGGAGAGTTTACAATACAATGCCTGCCTGTAAACAAAGCAGCCAATAATTTTAATTTTATTCCGGTTGCCTGAAAAGTTGGTAATACATTTATCTGAGCTGTTTTTATTAATTCATCAATGTCTTGTGTATTGATGTTTGCTTTTATACTAATGTGTGAGTAATTAGAAATAGCAGACTTTAATTCGGAAGAAGGTTTTTTTCCTGCAATAATCAGTGGAATTTTATTTTTTGAAAACACCTGATTCACCAGATACAATGCTGCTTCATTATTTTCTCCCACTTCTAAATTTCCGTGGTACAGACAAAAATTTCCTTTGCCTTCTTTTATTTTTACTTCTTCGTTGGGATGAAAAGCCGTGATGTGATGTACATTTTTATATCGTAAAGAAAGCTCTTTCGCATCGGCAGAAGAAATGGCAGCAATGTGATCGGCTTTTTTCAAAACCTTTTCAAATTTTTTAAGCTTATTCCCTTCCATTCCAAAGTAGCTTCTTTTGAAAAATGATTTCTCTACTTTTTGTAAATTTTTATAGTAGTCGTGCTCAATATTATGAGTGCGGACAATCTTAATTCTCCCTTTCAATCTATCGTCATTCAAATGAAAACAAGAGTGCAAGCCTTCAAATAAAATAGGATAAGTATCGCGCAATAAATTTTCCATCAACTTTTCGGAAGAACGTGTTATTACAACGAAAGGCAATGGACTAAACAATAATTGCTTGTCCATTTTACGTTTGTAATAATATACTTTCTCGCAAATGCTTTCCAAACTCAAAGCTTCTGCCCTGCCATATTCAAAGCAATGCAAATGAATTTTTATTTCTTCAGAATGTAATGCTTTCAATTTATAAAACACATCAATCACACCGCCATAGTTGGCAGGGTAAGGAACATCAAATGAAATGATATGTAGGTGTTTTTCTAAAGTCATTAAGTTTTAAAAATAAGCTTTTTCTAGGAGATATCCCTCTGGGCAATGTCATTAATTTAGTGTAGAACTATTTAGGACTCCGAAATATCGAATTGAAGATTTCATATAGTTTTGAATTTGCAAACACAAAACTTAAAACCTTCAACAATAGATCGTTTGGAAGAAGGGAATCAGCAATAGTGTCTTTATTCTAGCTGCATGATTATTTTGTAAGAGTGCCTGCAATAAGAAAAGGAAGAGCATCCAAAAGAGTGAGGAAAACAGGCACTCGTACAGCAAGTTCCGAACATTTACAAACTTCGAACCAGCATACGAATCCTTAACTTAATGACATTGCCCTGCGGGACGTATTTATCTTGTTTTTACCTGTCCTCATCACTATTGCCCTTCAATGATTTTTTTTCTCAAAGATTGAATCTTTGAATGAATAGCAACCAACTGTTTTTCATTCATAGTAATATCGGAAGTAATATTGTTATATTCAGATGTAATTTCTTTTAAATCAGAAATAATTCCAGATATAAATGCATCCTTTTTATATTCATCTAATAATTTGATGACAATTATTAAACTTTGTTTTTGTTCGCCAATAATTTTGTACAACGATTTATTTTCAGCTGTTTTAGGAACATCCAAAAAAGTTTTAGTAGATAAATACAAACCCTCTAACCAACTTCCAGTAACCACCAAAGCTGCCATTCCAACGCGCTCATCACTTTTTAATGCTTTGTCCACTTGATTATAAGAGTCATACACAACCTTTGTAAGTGAATCTTTATTATCCTTAAATTTTGAATACTTATCCATCATAGATTGGTCAAAAGCAAATGGAATGTTTAATTCTTCGGCCAACCGTTTGGTAGTTTTTACATACGCACCCATTTCCTGAAACTCTTCATAAGTAACAGCATAAGACAAATCGGCACCATAAATACCCAAATTCAATGCTTTAGAATTGTATTGATTGTATTTTGAGACATTTGAAACTTCATTCATAGCCTTTTGACCAAAAGGTATTTTATGAGCATACAAATTCTCGAGAATCTCAAATGGGAATGGGATATCGCTTATCACCATATCAAATTTTCCTGTGGGAATAGGATTGGGCTTACTTTCAACCAAAGCAACTGAATCGGCTGAATTTAAAATAGCATCTTTATTAGAATTTGAATCATTATTGCAAGCACCAAAAGGAGCAAGAAACAATAAAATGAACAAAGACAAGCGAAAGTTTATTTTCATAGACGCTGTTTTTCAATTTCTTTTTACGCAAAACAAATTATAAAGTTCCAAAAACTTGAAAACGAAAAAGAATCTTAATCCTATTATTTTTTATTGTATTTAAAATCGTGATTATTTTTAATTGATTTCAATGATTCATAAATCAGCTTAATTACATTCTCTACATCATCCTTGTGTACACTCTCCACAGTAGTATGCATATAGCGAAGTGGCAATGAAATTAATGCAGATGGAACACCACCTACCGAATAAGCAAATGCATCCGTATCTGTTCCAGTGGCTCTGGAAGCTGCTGCTCGTTGAAAAGGAATTTTCTTTTTAGAGGCAGCATCAATAATTAATTTCAAAAGATTATTTTGAACAGCCGGACCGTATGTCAAAACCGGTCCTTTCCCACATGCTAAATCGCCACTTGTAACTTTGCTCATCATTGGTGATTGAGTATCGTGGCAAACATCGGTAATAATTGCAACGTTTGGTTTAATAGTTTGAGTAATCATTTCAGCTCCGCGCAAACCAACTTCTTCTTGAACCGAATTTGTAAAATATAATCCAAAAGGCAATTTAGTTTTGCTTTCTTTTAATAAACGGGCAACTTCTGCAATCATAAATCCTCCAACTCTATTGTCCAAAGCTCTTCCCACATAATAACGATTGTTCA
>JAYVZC010000382.1:0-7271 GCA_043783695.1 Bacteroidota bacterium | reverse complement strand
ACTTTGTCAAACATTGTCCCAGCTGTGGGACTCTCATTATACTTGCATTTTAAGCATCTTCTATTGTGTGGTTTGCTTCCTTTGATATATTTTTCGCTACCACAATTTCTACAAGTATAACCTTCTTCCCATTTTATATCGGCTATGTATCTTATACAATCATCCTCTGTTTTGAAATACTGGTTGAACTTTATTGAATTCACACCTGCAAATTTATCCCGATTTTCCACAATATAAAAGTAGAAAAATTTGGGACAACTAAACGCCTATACCTATAAATCTATTTCTAAACATTTGCCATACCAGTTGTGCTTTTAATTTATATTTGCGGTAGCAGACAATGTTGTGCAAGTAAATCAGGCACATCGCAAAGCTAAAAACCGATCTAAACATTTTTCTTCAAAATTCTATCCAGATAAAATGTCCCAAATGGCAAAAAGGATAATAAAAATCCTAGAAGTGCAGTTTTTATTGACCATTTATATTCTAATGTTGCTTTTAAAAGTTGTATACAAAACCAAACAAACAATATTCCATGTATCATTCCTCCAATTCTAACAGGTAAAGGCATGTGAGCTATATATTTCAGAGGCATAGCAATTAATAATAAAACTAAAAATGAAACTCCTTCTGCAAAACCAACTTTTAAAAGGAGGTTCAATGATTTTTGATTTGTCATATTTATAGTTTAATGAAATAGTTGTTTTTCTGTCATTGCAATGGACGTTTCGGAATTATTTTTTCTAATCTTCCATATCGTTAATAATGGATGCTTCCTCTGTTTTGCTCGATGAAGCTACTAAATTATTGATTGTATTCATTTCGTTATCGGTTAAATACCTCCATCCACCTGAATTTATTCCGTTTAAATTCACGTTCATTATTCTTACACGTTGCAGTTTGTATACTTTGTAATCTAAGGCATCACACATTCTACGAATTTGTCGGTTTAGTCCTTGTGTTAATATAATTCTGAATTTATTGCTGCCTTCTTGTTTTACAAAACATTTTTTTGTGATAGTATCTAAGATGTTAACTCCATTTCCCATTTTTTGAATGAAGTCTCTGTTTATAGGTTTGTCAACCATTACTAAATATTCTTTTTCATGATTATTTCCAGCACGCAATATTTTATTAACAATATCACCATCATTGGTTAAAAAAATTAAACCTTCGGAAGGCTTGTCTAGTCGCCCAATTGGAAAAATTCGTTTCGGATATTTTAAGAAATCGATAATATTATCTTTATCTTTTAAATCGGTGGTGCAAGTTATGCCTGCTGGTTTATTGAAGGCTATATAAATAACTTTTTCTTTAGCCTTTAAAGGTTTTAAATCTATGGTGATTTCATCGGCAGCAGAAACTTTTGTTCCAAGTTCAGGTACTTTTCCGTTAACAGTAACGCGACCCTGTTCAATTAATTTATCAGCTTCTCTTCTAGAGCAGGTTCCGGTATCGCTGATATATTTATTGAGGCGTGTTAACATTCGGAGTTATAAGTTATATTTTTTTAAAAATAATTAAAAGATTAGTAAACTATGAATAAAACTCATCACTTATAATTTATGACTCATAACCGGTAATCAAGTTTTCGCTTTAAATTTATTTATTGCATTAATAGTGAATTCCGAAAGAACAAGTTTCCCGCTCATTTCGGCACGTTCAATTAAAAGTGTATCCCAGTTTTCTGTTCCTCTCCAAAATACTTTTTTTAGCATAGCCATTGCTTCGGGATTTGATTTTGAAAGTTTATCAGCAAGTGTAGTAATTGCAGCATCTAATTCTTGAGTTGTTTTAAAAATAGCTACATACAATCCTTTTTCTCTACCCCACTCAGCCAATTGCCATTCAGTAGCATTTATCGATAAAGATGTGAATGCGGATGTTCCTACTTTTCGTTCAACAGCCGGGCCAACAACAAAAGGGCCGATACCAATCGCAAGTTCGCTTAGTTTTATAGAAGCGGTATCAGTTGCCAAAGTGTAATCAGCTGCAGCAGCAATTCCAACTCCACCGCCTACAGCTTTTCCTTGTACTCTTGCAATCACAAATTTTGGTGCTGTACGAATTGCGTTTATTACCATTGCAAAACCGGAGAAGAATTTTTTTCCGGTCTCTAAATCTTTGATAGAAATTAATTCGTCAAAAGAAGCTCCGGCACAAAATGCTTTATCGCCTTCGCTTTGTAAAATAATAATTTTTACATCATTATCTTTTCCTGCTTTGGTAATTTCTTCGGCCAACTGGCGAAGTAGTATTCCCGGCAAAGAATTACTTTGAGGGTGAAAAAAAGTAATAGTTGCAATTCCATTTACAATGTTTGATTTTATTTCGCCTTCCATTTGATTTTAATTTATGATTGTAAAGATAGTAAAATAAAAAAGTCCTGTCTCGAATGTTCGGGACAGGACTCAATTAAACTAATGTTTAACCCTTATTTTAATTCAATTAGTTCTCGTGATAAGCCGGCAATTTACCTTCTTTTATTAATTGCAAACTTTTTAGTTTGTGCTCTTCAAAATTACCGAAGCACAATGCATCCAATAAATCTTGTTTTGTCATTTGAGGGCTATTCAATTGTGATTTTAATTCTTTTTCACAACGATTAACATATTTTTCAAAACGCTCAGGAGCCCAAATGTATTGTGTCTTATGCCAATCTGGTTGACTGCGATCTACGATGAATTCCGTTGGCATATCATCATTAAGTTTGATATTGGTTTTGACATCTAATCCTTCGAATTTTTTTGGTAACTGGCGATTATCAAAAATCAATGGTCTGCTGATTTTAATAACATGTTTCTTTTTCTTCACATCAACCATTGCCAATCCTTCAATAGTCAATCCTTTTTTCTTAAGATGACCATACTTCGATTCAAAACTCTTTAAAATCTCAAACATGTCTTTAGTTATTGATGGAAGACAAAGGTACGAAGTATTACCTTAATTCAGTTATTAACATTTCACTATTTAGACAATTGATTTACAGCTACCTACGACTGTTGAAAAAACGTAGACGAATGAGGTAAAAGAGAGATAAAATTAATAATATTTATAAATACCTGACAATCAAGCTGTTTAATTTTGTTATTTTGACTTTTTCTTAAAATATATGGACAACAAAGCAAATATTGGTTGGATTTTGAAGAGTTGAAAGAGTAAGCCCCAATAGAGATTTACTCGTTTTTTAAGCGTTTTATATTTTTATCGATATATTTTTCAGTAGGTAAAAGCGACTTTTGAATCCTTCTTGCATAAGTTATAGAAGCGGTAATGTCTTTGTTTTTTTCTTCAATAATTTCTTTTTGAAGAAGAATATCTTTTTGAAAGGTTAGATTTTCATTTTTGAAAAAGATAAAAAATATAGAAGTGATTATAAACAATAAAAAAAGTATAACAGAGCCTATATTTTCCTCTAAAGGTTTAAACTCAGCTGGCAAATTAATAAAACCTATTTTATTTTTCATGTACCATCTTAAAGTAAAAAAACTTGTAATAGCTATTACAATAAATATTTTTATTATAGTTGTATTGTCAAATATTACAACTGCTATCATGCACATAATAAGCATAAAAAAATGCAAATTTGATACAAGTCCAAAGGTTAATGTAGCGCAAATAAAATAGATGTAACCAGAAATTGTGTAAAAGTAAAAAGCGGTGAGATGTTTGTGTTTAGAGTGTAAAATAAAATTAGCAAGAGATGCAGTAGAAAAAAAAAGAATTAAGCATAAAGCCAATTCTAGTCTCATATATATAGCTAGTGGTAGAAAACAGAACATAGTAACAATTGAAATAATTGCGATGAGATTACTTATTCTTACTTTTCTATTTAATGATTCATCATTAACTTTAGAAACTCCAATATTTAGTATCTTTTTCAGCATTTATATTTTTATTCCGATAATTAAAATATCATCTACTTGATCGATGCTGCCTTGCCAATTTTTTAAAGTTAGTTCTATTGCTTTTAGTTGTTCGTTCATTGGAAGATTACAGTTGGCTATAAATAATTCCTGTAAGCTTGAGATTTTAAATTTCTTTCCTTTTTCACCACCAAATTGATCGGCATAACCATCCGTGAAAATATAAATGGTATCATTTTTTTGAAGTTGAATACTGTGTGTAATAAATGGAATAGGTGCATCCACTTTTCCAATGGGTTGCTTGTTTGGTTTGTACTCGATAAATTCATTTCCTGCCTTGCCGGTAGGCAGGTTGCGAATGATCCAAAGTGGATTATTTGCTCCACTCCATTTTAATTCGTATGTTGATTTATTTAATGAACATAAAGAAATATCCATACCATCGTTTACTTCACTTTCACTTTTTTCAAATGTTTCAACTACCAGTTCACTTACTTTATCCAATATTTTCCCTGGGTCGGTTATCCCAAATTCATTTACTGTTCTGTTTAACGCATTAGAGCAAACAACACTAACCATCGCACCTGGAACGCCATGTCCTGTGCAATCTGCAGCTGCAAATAATAATACATCAGCATTTTTTTGATCCGTTTCTAGCCAATAAAAATCCCCTGCAACAATGTCTTTTGGTTTGTAAAAGAAAAATGAATTCGGAAGATGTTGCTTTATTAAATTATGTGGCGGCAAAATCGCTTCTTGTAAGCGTTTAGCATAAGAAATAGAAGCGAGAATTTCTTTTTGTTTTTCTTCAATAATTTCTTTTTGTTGCTCCGTTTTTTGTTTTTGAATTTCGATAATATTTTTTTGTTTTATTGTAATTCTAAAACGATTGTACATTAGTCCTCCGAAAACAAATAATAAGAACATGCCTCCATACAATGCCCACTTTTGAGTAGTGTCTTGGTCTATCCTAGCGTTTTTAGCTAAAATTAAAGCATGAGTAACTTTGCGCTCTTCTCCATTTTTTACACTATCTGCAGCGGCTCTTTTTTCATATTGATATTCTAATTCCTTGTTTGCAATTTGGCGTTGGTTGTCATCTTTTAAAATGCTGTCTTTAAGTATTACATGCTTTTCATAAAATTCTAAGGCTTTTATGTGATTACCCATTCCTTTATAGGTTTCATATAAAATTTCGGTTATTTCTTTTTCGGAAACAAGATCTTCTATTTCGTTAGCAATGGCTAAAGCATTGTTGAGATATTTCAGAGCAATTGCATATTTTTTTTGTTTAAAATAAGCTTTTCCCATTGCTCCCATAGATGTCGATTCTCCATGTCGGTCTCCCATTTCTATTGAAAGCATATTGCTTTTTATTTGGTATTCCAATGCTTTTTGGTCTTCTCCTAAATTTGAATATGTGTTTCCAAGATTTGCATAACATGCAGAAATACCTTGCTTGTCCCCAAGTGCTTCATACATTTTCAAACTTTTTTGATTGTATTCTAATGCTTTTTGATGTTGATTTAAATTCGTGTAAGCAATACCAATATTATTTAATGAACTTGCCATGCTCTCATTATTTCCAAGTTTTTCAGCCAACGCTAAACTTTTTAGTTGATATTCCAATGCTTTTTCAAATTCATTAATATTGATATAAATACTACCAATATTGGCAAGAGACTTGGCAACACCTTTTAAGTCTTTTAACTCTTCACGAATTTTTAAACATTGTTGGTAAAAATCAATTGCTTTAATATAGTTTCCCTTTACCTGATAGGATGCACCAATGGTATTTAATGCGTCTGTTTCACATTTTCTTAGTCTTTTAGTTCTAGCAATTTCCAATTCTATATGCCCTAGAATATAGGTTGAGTCGGGGTTGGTGTATAATAAACTCCATGCAATATTATTAAATGCTTCTAGTCTGGTGGTATCGGGATTTTTTAAATTGTTGTAAACATGCCAAAGTGAATCAATATTTTGAGCATAACAAACATTGATAAGCGACAGAGAAAAAAAGATAAAAAAACAAGATATTATTTTTTTCATATTTGCATCATAAATGTACAATAAGAAATACCCAAAAACTAACAAAGAATAATTAATGACAATGTTTTATAAAAAAGCCTCGAGATTGGATATTCGAGGCTTTTATTTTAGAAAAATTATTAGATTTTCATTCCAATAATTAGAACATCATCCACTTGCTCTAAGTTTCCTTTCCATTTTTCGAACTCTTTTTCAAGAATTCCTTTTTGATCGCTTAATGGAAGATCTTTTATAGCAAGTAATTTTTCCTGTAGTTGTTTGTATTTGTATTTTTTACCTTTTTCTCCACCAAATTGATCGGCATATCCATCTGTAAATGTGTAAATGATATCACCTTTTTTTAAATCAATGGTTTGTAAACTGAAAGGTGTTGTAATAGTATGATACATTCCAACAGGCATTTTATCGGGTTTGAATTCCTGCATTTCGCCATTTCTGATGAGCCAAAGAGGATTATTTGCAGCAGCAAATTCTAGTTTCATATTTTCGAAATCGTATGCACATAGTACGCAATCCATACCATCTTTACTTTCTTCTTCACTGCCTTCAGGGTTTAGAGAGGCAATGATGCCTTTTCTCATATTGTCTAAAATCTCATTTGGGTGAATCAGATTTTTTTCAATGATGGACTCGTTCAAATGAGAAATCCCCACCATACTCATTAATGCTCCAGGAACACCATGCCCTGTACAATCCGCTGTACACATAAAGAACAGTTCGTTTTTACTTCCTATTGGTTTGTGCGCAATGGCATGATAGAAATCTCCACTTACAATGTCTTTTGGTTTGTAAAGGATGAAAAAATTTTTTGTTTCGGTAGTTGTTTCCATAGGGCTAATTTATATCATTTTTTAATCGATTCAAACGTTTATCAATATATTTTTTAGTGGGTAGCAAATTTTGTTGAATTTATTTGGCATAATTAAAAGAAGAAAAGAGTTTTTCATTTGTCTTTTTTTAATTTGTTAATGTTTCTTTCAATATATTTTTCTGTTGGTAATAGCGATTTTTGTATGCGACTGGCATAATATATTGAATCGGTCACTTCTTTATTTTTAGTTTCAAGAATAATTTTTTGAAATTCAATTTCTTCTTTTTGAATTTCTACTTGTTTTTTCTGTTCAGAAATTATTTTATTCGCTTTTTGCTTATCCCTATAGTTTTTGAAAATATAAAGAGCAAGAACCAGTAAAAGAAGACTAATGGCCACAGCAATGTATGTGAACATTTTTTGCTTCTCAGTTTTTCCTTTCTGTATGTTTAATTCTTGTTCTTGAATTTTAGTGGACATGGCTTGGTTTAGTGAATCGGAATATCTTTTTTTATCATATTCATAAACTAATTCGGCTTTGA
>JAYVZC010000381.1:0-7314 GCA_043783695.1 Bacteroidota bacterium | reverse complement strand
TTTTCCTCGAATTTGCGCATCAGCAACATCGACTCATACCATTTAATGTATGTTTCTTTACTAAACTTGGTGGTTGATTTTGTTTCTGCCACTGGTGTTGCTTTTTTTGTTTTACTTACTACTTTTTCCATTTGATTGATTTGTGTAGAACTACAAATTTAACAATAATCCTTTAAACCTAAAACACTTATCTCTAATCTCTAAATACTACTCTTTGTCACTCAAGCGAACAATCTCTAACCGTCACACTGAGCGTAGTCGAAGTGCAAGGAAGGAAATGCCACTTTTAGCCCTTTTTCAGCTCTTCTGCTTTAAACATAAAAGGTAATAAATCTGCTATGCTATCCATCACTTGTATTTTACCTGTTTCACCAGCTAAAATTGTTCTGATATTACTTTTGTGTCGCATTTCATATTCCGACATGGCTTGTCGACAAGCACCACATGGAGAAAGAGGTTTATCTACTTTAAAGCTTTTTGAATTACAGGTTATTGCAATAGTTTTAATAGCCACATTGGGATATTGGGCTCCAGCAGCATAAATCGCCACACGTTCTGCACATAGTCCGCTCGGATAAGCCACATTTTCCTGATTATTTCCAGTAACAATCACACCATTTTCCAACAATAAAGCTGCTCCTACATAAAAATTAGAATAAGGCGCATAGGCTAATTTGCTTGCTTCACGAGCCTTTTTGAGTAATTCTTGCTCCTTAGCATTCAACTCCTGTTCCGAATCATATTCTGTGAATGCTATTTTTAATTCTTTTTTTATCATTTTTTTGATGCTATTTAGCCCAAAGATAATGGATTTCAGTCAAATGCCAATCAAAAACAAATTTCGTATTTTTGATATGGATAAAAATAATTTTGCTCTCGATTAAACCTTCTTTAAAATAAATGGTCTAGCTAACACAAGTTTTCAAAATAGTGATCGTCTAAAACATAAAATTTCATCACATGAACTATAAAAAAAAAATTCCACTTTTTGTAATACTAATTTCCCTTTTTTCTAAAACTACAAAAGCCCAAACCGAAGGAGATATATTTTTCGGACAAGCTGTTGTGCATAGTGTTTATATGACATTTGCTCAAACCAATTATTGGGATTCACTTGTTGCATATATGCCTTTGGATCAATATTTAAAAGGTGATGTAACTATTGATGGTGTGCTTTCTACAAATGTTGGAATCAAGTTCAAAGGAAACTCTTCTTACTCCAATCCTAGTACAAAAAAACCTTTTAAAATTGACATGAATGAATTTATAGCCGGACAAAATGTGGACGGATTAAAAAAATTCAATTTGAATAATGGATTTAAAGATCCTTCTTTTATGCGGGAAAAACTTGCGCTTGATTTTTACAACGAACACGGATTAGCCGCTCCACGCTGTTCTTATACTCGTGTTTACATCAATGGAACATATTGGGGATTATACATGTTTGTAGAAGAAGCGGACAAAACCTTTTTAGATGATGACAATCGTTTTGGAAACAAACAAGGAAACTTTTTCAAAGGCGATCCATCTGGAGATTTGAAATGGTTGGGAGCAACTCTTTCATCGTATTATGCAAAATATGAATTGCATACAAATACAACCACAAACGATTGGAGCGATTTAGTGAATTTTATAGATAATATAAATAATAGTGGTGCTAATTTTTATGATTCATTCGAAACTGTATTAAATACAAACAGTTTTATCAGACATTGGGCAGCAATGAATTTATTTGTCAATTTGGATTCATATATTGGTAGCGGACATAATTATTTTATTTATCATGATACGCTTTCCAATAAATTTGAATGGGTTACCTGGGATGTAAACGAATCTTTTGGAAATTTTAATATGGGAATGACAAGTACACAGCTTAAGAACTTAAGCATGTTTTATGTTTCAACTCCATCCAGTAGCAGACCATTGGTTCAAAACATGTTGACTGTTCCTGCTTACAAAAATACATTAGTAGATGTTTTCTGTCAGTGGTTACAATATGATTTTAGTAATGCTGCCTTGGACACAAAAATAGATTCGCTTGCCAATGCAATCCGTACAGATGTTTATGCAGATCCAATTAAATTTTATTCCAATGCCAATTTTGAAACAAATCTGACTTCAGACATTGGCCCTACTATGGGAATAAAATCATTTATTACCGCCAGAAGAAATGCGCTTATGTCGGAGCTTTTTAATAATGGGTGTCTTGTTGGGGTGAATGACGTTGCTAATGATGAAAATCAAATTTTGATTTATCCTAATCCAGCGAATAATTTTGTTACTATTGATTTCCAATCAACTCAAAAGGAAAATGTAATTCGTTTGTACAATTGTTTAGGGCAAGAACTTATTAAACTAACTTCTGCCAATACATCTGAAAAGATTGACATATCGGGACTTTCAGAAGGTTTTTATTTCATCAAGATAAATGAAAATAGTTATTCTAAAATTCAAAAAATAAAATAGCGCGATATAATTGTATACCTCCAAAATACATTCAATTACCTCTTTATTATTCAGTACTTTATTGTTCGTTTCTACTTTTGATTTACATTTGTAGAAATGAACAACAAGATAAATCTTATCATTATTCATATTCTAGGCTGTACTGCTTTTTTAGCTTTACCCATTATTTTTTCTCCAGATTTATCATCGGATTTTAATTTTATATATGCAAGAGGATTTCAGCGAGATTTTTTATTTTCCATTTTATTAATTTTATTTTTCTACTTAAGTCACTTTTGTTTAATTCCAAAACTTTATTTTGAAAAAAAATATTTTATTTTTTTCTCAATAGCTACTTTAAGTTTTTTACTGATCTTGTGTTTGTCATTAATTATTCTTCCCAGAAACGAATTTAACCTAGGGCAAACTCATGATTCCCAAGAAATATTCCACATACCACATTTAGATGCTTTTTTTATTCGCGAAATAAGAACTCGGCTTTTTCAATTTTTAATAGTTTTTATTTTTTCTTTGATGCTAAAAATAAACAACCAATGGAAACAATCTGAAAAAGAAAAATTAGATGCAGAATTGGCTTATTTAAAAGCACAAATCAATCCTCACTTTTTATTTAATACTTTAAACAGTATTTATTCATTAGCTATTGTTAAATCCGACAATGTTGCATCATCGATAGTGAAATTGTCGAATATGATGCGTTATGTGTTGAGCGAAAGTTCCAATGATATAGTACGTTTGGAAAAAGAAATCGAATACATTCAAAATTATATTGAGTTACAACAAATTCGTTTTGGTTCTTTTATTCAGTTTGAATGCACTATCACAGGTGAACCCAAAAATAAAATGGTTGCTCCATTGATCTTAATTCCCTTTATTGAAAATGCTTACAAGCATGGTGTAAATGCGGAAGAAAATTCCATCATCAAAATTAAAATTGATACCACCGAAAATGAGTTACATTTATTAGTAAAAAACAACAAAGTTTTTGTTCAACGAAGCGAAGAATCACAAAGTGGATTGGGCGTTGAAAATACAAAAAATAGGTTGCAACACATTTATCCGGGAAAACACAAATTAGTTATTAATGATACCGAAAAAGAATATTCCGTTTCACTTACAATCCATTTAAAATGATAAAAGCCATAGCCATAGATGATGAATTACCTGCACTTAAAATTATTGAGAATTTTTGTGAAAAAACCGGTCTTATTGAATTACAAAAATCATTTTCAATGCCAAATGAAGCATTGAAACACCTAAAAAAATTTCCTACAGATTTGCTTTTTCTTGACATCAATATGCCTTCTATTTCCGGGATAGAGCTTTACAAATCTGTTGAACAAAACACAATGGTTATTTTTACAACCGCCTATAGCGAATTTGCTGTAGAAGGCTTTAATTTAAATGCTATCGACTATCTGCTTAAGCCTTATACTTACGAACGTTTTTTACAGGCCGTAAATAAAGCAAAAGATTTCCAAGGCGCCTCCCTTCCATCGGAAAAAAATCTGGAGCAATATCTTTTTGTCAGAGCAGATTATAGTCTGATTAAAATTGCCATAAACGATATTGTACTAATAGAAGGTTTAGATGACTATTTAAAGATTCATCTTCATAATAACATAAAACCAATTGTTACCCGCATGACCATGAAAGGAATTATGGAAAAATTATCTTCCAATGAATTTATTCGTGTGCACCGCTCTTTTATTGTTCCTTTCAGTAAAATTGAAAATGTGAGGAAAAAAATTATTTCCATAGAAGGAAAGGAAATCCCTATTGGTAATAGTTATGAAGCCGATTTTTTTGCAATATTTAAAAAATGAAAACACTTAATAAGTCTGTTTTAAAATGTTTAGTTCGACTTATTCATCCCTGTGATATTATTGAAAGCAGTAAAAAAAGTCTGTTAGGTTAGATAAAATTCATTTTTTAGTTTAAATTTACTGTAAATACTTATACAATGTATAATCTTTACTCCCGTATTGCTCTGTATTTTATTTTTTTTAGTGCATTTCCTTCAGCTGCTCAAGTTGTAATAAATGAAGTTTCCAGTGCAAGTGTGTCTACTTATTTGGATGAAGATGGTGATCAGGAAGATTGGATTGAATTTTACAATCCCTCCGCAACTACTATCAACATGGCAGGGTACACCATCTCATCAAATGAAAATGGAAAAATAAAATCTTGGACTTTCCCTAGCATCAATATCAAACCGAATAATTATGTCACTGTATTTTGCTCCGGAAAAAATCGTAATGCATATTTCGATCATTGGGAAGTGCCTGTTTATGCGAATAATCCTTGGAAATATTTTTTAGGAACAACAAATCCTCCTTCCACTTGGAGAAGCATCCCTTTTAATGATGCTTCCTGGCTTACAGGAAATGGTGGAATTGGTTATGGAGACGGTGATGACAGCACAATAACCCCTCCGATAAGTTCTGTTTTTATGCGCAAAAGTTTTACAATTGCCGATACAAGTAAAATTCCAACAGCATTATTATTTTTGGATTATGATGATGGTTTTGTTGCTTATTTAAATGACGTAGAAATAGCTCGTGCTAATATTGGAATATATGGTGACCACCCAAACTTCAATACCTGGGCTTATGATGAGCATGAGGCAACGTCTTATTCTACCGGTAATTTTTCGGGCGCTTATTTTATTTCACCTCAAGTAATTGATTCTGCTTTAAAACCCGGTGTAAACATTTTTAGTATTCAAGTTCACAATTATTCGAGTGGCACAGACGACCTTTCAGCAATTCCTTATTTTTTAATTGGAGTGAATGATACCACAGTTACTTATTTTCCTTTTGCTGCTTCCGTTAATTTACATACCAGCTTTAATTTAAATAGTACAGGGCAAATTCTTACTTTAAAAGACGCAATAGGGAATATCGCTGATCAACAAACCATTGGTGACATGCAATTGAATAATACCTATGGAAGAAGCCCAAATGGAGCAAACACATGGTATTTTTTTGACTCTCCAACTCCTGATACAACTAATAATACATCTGCGTACTACACCAATTATTTGAGTAAACCAGCCTTTTCTTTAAAAGCAGGATTTTATAATTCAACACAAACATTAAGCATTTCTTCACCAACCGGATTGGTTCGCTATACGTTAGATGGAAAAGATCCTACCCAAACTTCCGCTTTATACTCTACTCCGCTAAATATTGATTCTACTACTGTTGTAAGAGCTCGTACTTATTCTACAAATCCTCTAGAACTTCCTAGCGAAATTATTACGAACACTTATTTTATTAACGAAAATATCAATCTTCCTGTTGTTTCCTTAACCAGCGACCCTTATAATTTATTTGATTATAACTATGGAATTTATGAATTCGGACCCAATGCCGATACAGTAAACATTCCTTTCCTAGGTTCTAATTTTTGGCAAGGATGGGAACGGCCTGCAAACATTGAATATTTCGACCAAAATGGAACTCTTGGTTTTGAAACTCCTTCATCAATAGCTATTCAAGGAAACTATTCAAAAGCTTGGCCACAAAGAGGATTTGCAGTTAAAACACAAGAAAATTACAAAGGCGGAACTATCAATTACCCTTTATTTCCGGATAAACCAACTATCACCCAATACAAATCATTTAACATTCGAAATGCTGGCTCGGATTGGAACACTTGCCACATGCGCGACCGGTTCAATCAAAAAAATGCACAAAAAAGTACGAGCGTGGATATGATGGATGGCAAACCTTGTGTACTATTTATCAATGGTGATTATTGGGGCGTATACGAACTTCGCGAAAAGCAAGACAAAGATTATATCGAAAATAATAGTGGTGTCCCTGCTGATCAAATTGACTTCTTACAATTTGATGGAGATATTATAGTAGGAAGGAATACAGCATTTTTAAACATGTCTTCTTTTATTGGAAGTAATGATATGTCTGTTCAAACAAATTATAATACTGCAAAAAGTATGTTGGACATCGAAAATTTTTGCGATTATTTTATTACCGAAACCTATATTGTGAATATTGATTGGCTTGGTAGTTACACCAATAACATTAAATTTTGGCGACCAAATAATCCAATAGGAAAATGGCGATATATTTTATGGGATACGGATCTGTCATTGGGTTTCGGCAAAAATTTTGCATTAGGTTCTGATGCACCAACCGATTTTTTGGATGTAGCAATTAATCCTGTTACTGCAAATCCACACTCTACAATGCTACGAAGCCTGTTATTCAACACCGAATTCAAAAATTATTTTGTTGATCGTTATGCCGATTTAATGAATACCATTTTTTTACCAAGCACCATGCAAAAAAATGTGGATGCTATGCATGATGAAATGTTGCCGGAAATGACAAGGCATTTTAATAAATGGGGCGGGATGTCACCTTGGCCTGCATTTATTGGAAGGTCCGACAATGTTCCTGAATGGGAATTAGAAATAGATACGATGATGCAATTTGCAACCAACAGAATTGGCTTTGCTCGCAATCATATACAGAGCCAGTTTTCACTAACCAAACAAGTAGATGTAACTTTAGACGTTACTCCTGCAGGTGCCGGAAAAATAAAAATTAGCACCATTACTCCGGAAACATTGCCCTGGTCAGGAGTTTATTTTGATGGTGTTCCCGTTACTATAACAGCTATTCCAAACCCCGGATATGAATTTAAATATTGGGAAGCCAACAGTAATCTTTCTATAAATAATTCTATTTCAAGTATCACATTAAATATTGACACAAACGATTTATTTAAAGCACATTTTGATTTGCTGGAAGTTGGAATGGATGTCTTTCCAAACCCATTTAGCAACATCATTAACATTAATTATCGGTTGCCTAAAAA
>JAYVZC010000380.1:0-3085 GCA_043783695.1 Bacteroidota bacterium | reverse complement strand
CATTCAGCATCAATGCTAAATTGTTAATGGATGTCATGGCAAATTGTTGACGACTCAAGGCTTCGGATTTGTGATTTTTGCCGTCTATCGAAGCTGTTTGTGATTCAGCAATTTCTTCTTGTGCTTTATCCATGTTCATATTAATAGCACTAATTTCTTTATTAACGGCTGCCGCAATTGCAGGAACACGCTTACTTAAAGCCAACAATGAATCTTCTACCATTTTTGCATCGTCTTTCAGTTTTTTCTGTTGCTGATTGATTTTTACAAACTGTGGATCATTTGATTTGGTCTTCGATAATTGAGTCATTAATGCTTCTTGTCCGAACGACAATTGAATAATGTTTTCTAATAAACCTCTTAGTTTATCAATGTCTTCTCCTTCTTGTTGTTCTTGTTCTTTTTCCATAGCCTGCTCCATTTGCTGGCTCATTTCTTCCATTTTTTTAGCAGCTTCCTTTTGCGATTTGCCGGCATCTTTCTTTTTATTTTGATTGAGACTTTCACTACTATTCTGCATTTCTTTTTGAATCTCTTCCTGCTTTTGTTCGGTATTTTCAAGCTTTTTAGGCTCTTCTAATTCACTATTCTTTTTATCAAGTTCTTTTAAATCTTTTTTAATGTCTTCAAACTTTTTATTCAACTCATCTTGTTTTGCTTTCTCTTCTTTAGCATCCGTCCTTTTATCTTCGGATTGCTTGGCAAGCTCATCTTGTTTTTTCGACAATTCATTTAGCTTATCAATGTTTTCTTGAAGTTTTTGTTCTACTTCCAGTTGTTTGAAAATTTCGAGATTACGATTCAATTCTTTCATCAAATCTTTATTTTCCAATTTCATTTTATCTAATGCATCTTGCACTTTATCTTTGTCCAGCTTTTCTAAAAGTTTTTGCAGTTCCTCGTATTTTTCTTTTAGCTCGGGCGTCATTACCTTATCAAACAGTTCTTCTAACTGCTTTTGCTTTTCAAGCATTTCTTCGTTCGGTTGTTTGTATTCGCTTTTCTCTTTATTGTTTTGTTCGTTTTCGTTTTTTACTTTCTCAATTTTTTTCTGAAGTGCTTTTTGTTTCTCCAAAAGTTCTTTTAATTTCTTTTTTTCTTCCCAGGTCAAATCTTTTTTCTCTGCTACTTTGCGCTGCAAGTCGGCCAACTCTTTTTGAACTTCTTTTGCTTGATTGATGCTTTCTTGAAGATTGTCTTTAATTTTGTCATTATTCTTATCCGTGCTTTTTTCCAATTCTTCCAAAGTAGGAGATTTGAAGATCATCTTTTGTGAACGGGAAGATTTATTTCCTGTAACTCCATCGTTGTCCCAGACTTCAAAATAATATTCTATTTGATCGCCAGGCATAACACCCAATTCGGTCATGTCCCAATAGTGATAAAATTGATCTTGGCTAGCCATTTTGCTTATTGCAATTGGAACAGCATTGGTGGTCATTTTTTTATACTTGTCGCTGGAAGCACTATCATTGTTACTGATAAAACGATAATTGAATGTCAGTTTATTAAAACCGTAATCATCTTTTACTTCACCTCTGAAAGAAATTCGTTTGTTAGAAGTAGAATCCTTTTTCTCTGCAACAGTAATTTGAGGATATGCATCTGGAATAACATTGATTGAATATGTAACGGAATCTTTACTTTTCAAAAATTGGTTGGCCGTAGTAACTGAGTAAGATTTGTCTCGGAACAATCGAGTTGAATAAATAAAATTATTTTCACTTGTTGGAGCAACAGCAAAAGAAGTATCATTAAAATTCAAGCGAAGTTGTTGGGTATTTTGAGTGTTGAAATTCCAGCTGAGCTTAGTTCCGGCAGGGACAATCAAATCACCCGTATTTTTAACAACTTCATCTTTTTTGTTCAGATATTTGGGATAAGCCAAGGCGATATCAAAATTTAATAAGATAGGATTTGGTAATGCGACCAATTCATATTCTTTTGATTTAAAACCATCAGCAACTAACTGGAAGGGAATACTTTTTTGAACATTCTTAAAAATGTAATTAAAATTGACAATGTTTTCTTTGTCGAGTTTAAATTCGTTTCCATCAATCTCGACATATATGTTATCCGGAATTTCATCACCGGTAAGCTTTACCTTGAGTTCGTAATCTTGTTGAGTAACCGTTTTTAAATCGGAGTTGGTGATCACAAATTGAAAAGGAGCTTCTTTTTCGAAGTATTCGCTGTGCTTCACCAATCGTTTTGTTCCATCGGTAATGATGCTGGGTGCGGCAAACAGAATAACGGTGATAACTAAAATTGGAAGTAACGCGTATTTTAAATACTTTCTGTTCTCAGAAAAATCGACAGCAGAAGTAAATGGAATCGGTTTTAATTCTTTTGTTTTTTGATTAATACTGGCTTCTAACAGTTCGGATTCTGGAGTTTGTAGTTGGGGGTTCTGTGTGTTATGTGAATTTTGTTGCGATTGTAATTGGAGTACATTTAAGAGCTTGTCCTGAACATTTGAAAAATGTTTTCCGATAATAGTTGAAGCATCTTCATGAGAAATTACTTTTCCAAATTGATATAATTTAGAAACAGGAATGGCAATGTATTTTACTAAAATAAAAAGTGTTCCGAGAACAAAAGAATAAAACAAAATAGTTCTGACAACAGAATTGAAGTGGGCAAAATATTCTAATGTTGTGGCAGAAACAAAAAACAACAAAACCAAAGCAATACTATAAATCAATCCGCGCAAAAGCAAATTTTTATAATACTTGCGGATGAATTCATCCAGTTTCTCGATTAAATTTTGATAATTGTTCGACATGCTATTACGTAACGTTGTTCTTAGGACTTTGTTACGCCAATCTTAATTCTTCCGATTCACCGGAATGAATTTTAGAGTGGCGAATGCCGAGAGACAATTTCTTCAATTCTTTTGCTTTTTTGGCAACAAATTATTAGAAAGTGCACTTCGGTATTACAAACCAAAGGTAATGAATAATTCACCTTTTTCATAGGAATGTGTTAGCCAGTTAGCGGCAGATTTACAGATTTTTAACAAAGCGTAAATTTTGGCAGATTACTAAACACTGAATCTAGTATTGCTTTAGCAATAAAATCAGCT
>JAYVZC010000379.1:0-7320 GCA_043783695.1 Bacteroidota bacterium | reverse complement strand
GAAATACATCTTCGATGATGCTCATTAGTGTTGCTCTGTCAATGTTTTTTACTTCTTTGAATTCTGAGAACGATTCAATTAGATTGATACTTTCCATTTTGTTTAATGATTAGAATGATATTACAATTTTGGTTTCTTTGATTTGATTAAATGTTAAATTGATGTTATTGATAATTAATTGTTTTCCCCTTTTACCCTCTACGCGCTCTTTCACTTTTGTCTCCAATTCGATTCCTAAACCATTAGCATTCACTAGTTTGCCGCTAAGCTTTTTGCCTTCTTTTGTGACAACATCTACCTGTTTTCCAATGTTTTTCTGATACTGACGAAGAATTTTAAAGGGCTCTGTAAGTCCGGGGGACATTACAGTCAGTTCAAAATCGTCCGCATCCCTATCCAGGTTAAACTCAATATGTCTGCTCATAGCAACACAATCGCTGATAGAAACACCCTTGTCATTATCTAAAAGAACCGTGATCTTATTTCCTGTCTTAACCGCTATATCTACAATAAAATTAGAGCCTTCAGCAAGTTTTTCAGTAGCAAGCTTTTGTATTTTTTCTACTGTAATCATATCAGTTATGTGAATAGAAAGAGGGGACTGTTGTCCCCTCTTTCTATTCTTCTTGTAATTTTTAGCGATGCAAATATAAGCAAATTTATTTAATTTGCAAAATTTTATTTATATCAACTAATAATCAACAAATTTACGTCTAATAGATGTTTTAAAGCAACCTATGCTAATAAATATACGTCTAACAGATGTGAAACGCATTGATTTTTAACTATTTTTGTTTTTGTACCTACTCCTAAAGATTTAAGAATAAATATTTTTTAAAAATAATATTATGGAAATCATACAAAAAAAAATCAGAGACACCAGTGGAGACAGGGTTCTGAGAACTTGTATTTTATTATTTCTTTTTTCTTTCGCAACAATTCATCTTTCCGTTGCACAAGAATCTGGATCTGTTGTTGATTCTGCAAGTACTGCTACAATAGATACATCTGGCGGTCCTTCACTATCTAACTTGTCTAAAAATTTAAAATCAACTAAAGAGGAGATTAAGAGAATACATACAGAGGAGATTTTGAGCTATGTATACATGGTTTTAGGCTTTTCGGTTGTAATTGGAATTGCTTGGTTTACTACCGTTCTTGCTCGAAAACGTAAAAAGCAAGAGGATGAAATTAAAGCGATTCGTTTGCAAAAGATGAAAAACAAGCTTCATCCGCCAAGAAGGTAGGATTAATTGACTTTTTCTCCCCTTTTATAGGTAACTTCCATCATAATATTGCCGTTTTTATCATAATATGTCCATTTTCCGTTGGGTTTACTCTCTATTCGATAACCTTTTTTGTCTTTTACTAAAGTATAAGATGTGGTACTTTTTAATTTAGCATCTTCGTACCAAGCGCTACAATCTCCACTTAATTTTCCATCCTTAAAGGTTTGTTCCATAGATTTTACGCCTGTTTCGTAATAATAGGTCCACAATCCATTTGGTTTTTCATCTTTGTAATCTCCTTCACTGTCTTTAAATCCATAAGGTGTCCAAGCAATCCAATGACCTTCTTTTTTTCCTTCTTTGTAAATTCCTTCTTCCTTTATTTTGCCTGAGTCATAGTAATATTTCCAGGCAGCATCTTTTAAATCATCTTTATAAAATCCTTCGTAATTCGGGCTTTTGTTAGGAAACCACGATTTCCAACTTCCTTCCATTTTTCCTGTTTTAAAGTTTCCTTCATTTTTTAGAACTCCGTTATCATACCAGGAGTTCCAAGTTCCCTCTTCTTTCCCGCTTACATAACTTCCTTCTTCTAATTTTTGTCCGCTTTCATACCAAGTAGTCCACACATCGGTTTTAAAATTTTCTTTGTAATTCCCTTGTTTCCATTTCGAGCCATCATTATAAAAATAAGTCCAGAGACTATCCATTAAATCGTTTTTGTAATAACCCTCTGTTTCTTTACCGCCATTATTAAACCAATACATCCACTTTCCTGTGCGCTGATTGTCGGCAAGAGTTCCTTCAATTTGCATTTTCCCATTTACATTGTAAAATTTCCAATATCCATTTTTCTTATCGTTCACAAAAGGGCCTTCACTTTTAACTGTTCCATTGATAAACCAATTGGTGCATTTGCCATTTTTTTTACCTTTCACATAAGTAACAACAAAATCTTTTTCGCCTGTAGGTAAGTAAAACAACCATTCTCCATCCATTCGACCATCTTTGTAACTTCCTTCACCTTTCTTTTTTCCGCTGTCGTATGCAAGTGTAAATTTTCCATTTCCATTTTTTATTGGCTGATTTCCATTCTCAAACCAAAGGTTCATCAAAAGAACTTCTGCATTTTCGAATTGTAATTCTTGTTTTGATTTTCCGCTTCTATAATATTCTTTCCAAAGTCCAGCTTCTTTATCATTTTTATAACTTCCATCCTTTTGCTTGTTACCATTGGAATACCAGCCGGTATAATTTCCTTCCGCTAAATTTTTTTTAAAATTTCCTTCACTTTCTTTTTGTCCGTTCTCATAAAAGTAAGTCCAGACTCCTTCTTTTTGTCCTAATTTATAAATTTCTGTGCTTTTTATTTTGCCCGATTCGTACCAGCCAGTCCAAGTACTATCGGTTTTATCTTCTTTAAAAAAAGTTTCTTGTGCTTTGTTTCCATTGATATACCAGTATTTCCAAGTCCCTTCTTTTTTTCCGTTGATATAATTTTCTTCGGATTTTATTTTTTTTCCTGCATAATAGCTAATGAATTTTCCGTTTTCTTTCCCTTTCACAAAAAATCCTTCTTTGGCAATTTCACCGCTTTCGTACCAAGCCATAAATTTCCCATCCTGCATTCCATCTTTTGTTTGTTGCTCACTTTTTTTCTTAGTTTGAGCAACGTCCCAAAATTCGGTTAATGGCTCTTGGGCAAAGACTGTGGTTGCAATAAAGAGTACTGCCGCTATGATTGATATTTTCTTCATTTCTGTTGGTGCTGATTATTATATAACGTAGATTTTAAAAAATGGTACATTTAATTTAAAAGAAAAAAGAAAATTGAGGTCATCAATTTTCTTTTTTCTTAAGAAGCAACTTTAAAAATTAATTAGCTTCTAATACTTTTAATAACTCATCTAATTTAGGAGTTAAAATAATTTCTGTTCTGCGATTTTTTTTGCGTGCATCGCTTGTTTTTGCCGGATCCATAGGGAAGTACTCTCCACGTCCTGATGCTGTTAATCGTTTTGGATCAACGCTACTGTTTTTGGTAATGATTCTAACAATGGAAGTTGCACGCATGACACTTAAATCCCAGTTGTCTTTTATTTCACCTTTTCCAACCATTGGAACATCATCCGTATGTCCTTCAATCATCACATTTATATCTGGATTTTGTTCCAATACTTTTGCCACTTTTTTTAATGCATCCACACCTTTTGCTTCAACCGTTGTACTTCCGGAAGCAAAGAGTAGACTCTCGTCCATGGACACATATACTTTACCGTTTTTTTGAGTGATGGTCAATCCTTTTCCTTCAAAGCCTAACAAAGCATCCGATAATTTTTTTCTCAACTCATTGGCTGCTTCATCTTTTCTTTTAAGAATATCTTCCAGTTCAGCTACACGTGCTTCTCGTTTTTTTAATTCAGCATTTAATTCATCCAGACTTTTCTTTTGAGCATTTAGCTGAGCTTCCAATAGTTTTAGTTCATCTTGTTTTTTCAGAAGTTGCTCTTGAGTCATTTGCAATTCGTTAGAGATTTTTTTTGTATCTGCTAAATTGCCTTCCAATAAACGATTGTATTTATCAAGTAGTTGTTCGTTTATTTGATTTAGTTTATCATATTTAGAAGTAAGACTTCTATAGCTTGTGCCAACAATAGAAGTATCTTTCTCAAGTCCTGCGATGGCTTTTGTATTATCAGCAATAAGCTTGTTTGCCTCTGTTAATTTTGTGTCACACTCCATAGAACTTGCTTTTAGGGCAGTCAATTCTTTTTCAGCACTTTCTCTTTTTGCTTGTTCTTCTTCTAATTTGCGTTGAGGAACGCATGAAAACATTCCACATGTAAGTGCAAGAATCAAACTATATTTTAATGTGTTTTTACGCATATCACTTTTGTTTTTTAAGGGATTTGTGAATACTTCGTATTTCATTTTCTTGTGTTTAAAATTATATACAAAATTATTGATAATCGACAGAGATAATACGTTTTGTCGGATTGTTTATCCACATTAATGGGCAATCAATTTGTTAATAATTAGGGAAGGGGAATAAAAAAAGCCCTGAGGTTTAACACTCAGGACTTTTTAAAAAGAGGATCAAAATTATTTTTTAGTTTCTGCTTTCGGCTCGATATAAACGCGGGTCATATCGCGATATTCCATTGCATTAGCAGGAAAATTTTTAACGTTCATTTGCACCAAACGATAATTTTCGTCATAGAAAATAGGCATAATAGCACCATCATCAATAGCTTGTTGGTCGGCCATGCGATATAATTCAAAACGTTTTTTATCATCTACTTCTTGCATCGCAGCAGAAAAGATAGAATCGAATCTTACGCTTTTGTAACGAACCGAGTTTAGATAAGATTTATCAGATAATTTTTCAGGAACATGTTTACCATAAAGTAAGGTTAAGAATGTTTCCGGATCCGGATAATCTGCTGACCATCCTGCTCTCCAGAATAGTGCCTTACCTGTTTCTAAACTTTCTAGGTGTTCTGCGAAAGGCATTACATTTATTTCTATATCAATATTCAAATTTTCTTTCAACATTTTTTGAATCACTTCAGCCGTTTGAATATTTCTATCACCACCACCACTATTGATTTGTAAAGTTAATTTTGGAAATCCTTTTCCTTCCGGGTAACCAGCATTAGCCATATATTTACGGGCTTTGTCGATATCAAAAGTATATCCTTTTAAAGCTTTGTTGTCATAATCTTTAAAACAAGGAGGAACGATACCAAAAGTTCCCGGTACGCCTTCACCTTGCAACGTATAGTTCACAATTTTTTCGCGATCGATAGCATAGTTGAATGCTAAACGAACTTCTTTTTTATCGAAGACATTACTTTGGTGTTGGAAACCATAGTAGAAAGTACTCATAGCAGGAACAACTTGCATTTCGAAAGGAGAATTTCCTTCTTTTGCACTTCCTAGTTCTCCTAAGATATCCGGGATCATTTCAATTGGCAAACGAAATATCATGTCCAAATTGCCTCTTTTAAATTCCAATAATTCTGATTTCTTTTCTTTGATAAAAGTGTATTTTACTGCATCTAAGTATGGTAATTGATTACCAAATTCATCCACATTCCAATAGTTAGGATTGCGTTCTAAAATTACCGCTTCACCTTCTTTAATGCTTTTTACTTGGAACGGACCTGTACCAACACATTTTACGCGCATATCAACTCCGTATTTTTCTAATGCTTCATGAGGATAAACCCAACATCCGGGAGTACTTAAAATATTAAGGAATCCGGCAAACGGGTGAAGTAAATTAATTTGAATAGTATAATCATCTATTGCTTTTATTCCTGCAACTCCACCTGCTAAAGGTTTTTTGTCTATGGTAGATTGAAAATATTCGTCTGCACCCACTACGCGATCTTTGAAAGTAACGCCAAATTGTTGATTTTCTGGACTGGAAGAGCAAAGTTTTTCAAAACAAAAAATAAAATCTTTTGAAGTTACTTCACGACCTTTTCCATCGGCAAAACAGGGGTCATCGTGGAATTTCACGCCTTTACGTAAATGAAATGTCCATTGACTAGCATCTGCATTTTTTTCCCATTTTTCGGCCAAGGCAGGAACAATAGTTAAGTCGCTTTGAGAAAGTTTTACAAATCCTTCGTATACTTGGTTTGCTATACGGTGAGACGTTACTTCGGTAATGTTTAAAGGATAAAGATTTCGGAAATCTTCCACTTCATTCATTTTAAAAACACTTCCGTAAAAAACGCCCCCTTTGGCTTCGCGAGATTCACCAGTAGTAGTAGTTCCACTTCCGCACGATGCAAAAAATCCTGCAACTCCTAAAATTAATAATGAGTAAATAACTTTTTTCATATCTATAATTAGCTAAGTATGTATTTTTTTCTAAAGTACAAATATATATATATTATGGAAATTTCATATCGTTATCGTAGTTTTTTTAATTGAGATGTGGAATAGGACATATATTGTATGAATAATCCATTGTTTATGTTGTTCCCAGCACCCCATTTCATAACGATTTTTATAAAAAATTAGCCTAAAATCAATTTGATTATTGAAGAGTATAAAAAAATTTAGAAATCAATCTCTAAAACTACAGGGCAGTGGTCGGAATGTATTGCTTCCGCTAGTATTGCCACTCTTTTCATTTTAGCTTCTAAATTTGAACTTACCAAGTTATAATCTATTCGCCAGCCCAAGTTTTTAGCTCTGGAATTGGCTCTAAAGCTCCACCAACTGTAGTTATGAGGCTCCTTATTGAAGTGTCGGAAGCTATCAATAAAGCCTGTTTTCATAAAGCCATCAATCCATTCTCTTTCCTCTGGTAAAAAACCGCTACTATTGGCGTTACTCTTAGGATTGTGGATGTCGATAGGTTGGTGGCAAATGTTATAATCGCCACAAATAATGAGTTTTGGACGTTCTTTTTTCAGGTTTTCTATGTATTTCTGAAAATCGGACATCCATTTCATCTTAAATGCTTGTCGATCCTCACCGCTACTACCACTTGGATGATACACACTCATTACAGAAATTTCTCCATAATCGGCACGAATCACTCGTCCTTCAAAATCGTATTCGGCAATGCCACAGCCATATTCCACATGATCGGGTTTTTGTTTGGTAAAAATGGCTACTCCGCTGTAGCCTTTTTTCTGAGCAGGAAACCAGAAATGATGATAACCTGCTTTTTCGAAAAGGGTAACATCCAACTGTCCGGGTTCTGCTTTTAGCTCCTGAACACATAAAATATCGGGGTTTGTGGCTTTTAGCCAATCCATTAAGCCTTTGCTCATTGCGGAGCGAATGCCATTAAGGTTATAGGTTATAATTTTTGCCATGTTTTAACGTATATAGTAGGTTTGATGTTTATTAGAGCAAATGTATAAAATGCATTTGTTCATACATAATTTGTACTTTTAAATCTGTGATCGTGCGAAGAATTATAGCAGTTTTTGTCTTTCTTTTATTCTGTATCAGCGGATATTCGCAGTATACGGGGAACAATCGCATTAAACAAATTCCCTCAACATCGGATACAATTCAGTTAGATTCATTGAGTTTGGTGCCGGGTTCAATTAAAATTGCT
>JAYVZC010000378.1:0-7326 GCA_043783695.1 Bacteroidota bacterium | reverse complement strand
CTTTTTTAGATAATATTAATCGAACTCAGGTTCTCAAGTTTTCGAGGGTTTTTTTTTGATTATAATCGAATATTAAGAATTGCAAAAAAAGCCTAACTTTAACCCATCAATTTTTCAATCTTTAATTCTCAATTTTTCAATTCATAAAATATGGCTTTAGAAGAAAAAATAAATGCAGATATTAAATCTGCAATGTTAGCGAAAGAAGCTTCCAAATTAGACGCATTACGTGCAATTAAATCAGCGATATTATTATTAAAAACTTCTCCTGAAGGACTTACTGATGATACAGAAATGAAAGCATTACTTAAAATGGTAAAGCAACGCAAAGAAACAGCTGAATTATACATCACTCAAAATCGCAAAGATCTGGCGGATGTTGAATTGGCTCAAGCTGCAGTCATCGAAGTTTATCTTCCACAACAAATGAGTGAAGCGGATATTAAAGCCGAAGTAGCAAAAATTATTACAGCTGTTGGTGCAACTTCTCCGGCAGATATGGGAAAAGTAATGGGTGCTGCATCAAAACAATTAGTTGGAAAAGCAGATGGTAAGTTAATCTCTGGTATAGTAAAGGAACTGCTTAGTAAATAAGTTTTGATTGTCTAATTTCCAATTGTAGAGTTGCGCTAAATTTAAGAAGAATCTATTCCCCTCTAGAGAGGGGCTAGGGGTGTGTTTTTGTTTTGCTCTAAATCTGTAAGCTTATAGTGGAAACTGTAATCCCAAAACCAATATATTTTCAAATGTCCAAAAATAGTGATGTGCTTTTCCTTCTCCTATAACTAAAACATCTTTGTAATTTGCGAAAGCGCCTTTTGCTGTATATTCTAGATAAATATGTTTAAATGCATCGTATCTAAATCCTGCTTCCAAGCCCATACAATAACCAGCAATATGAAATTTGTTATTTAGCTCTACCCCAAATAAAGTTACATCTGTTCTTGGAATTACCAAGCCCGCTCCAAGTTTAGCAATTCCACTCAACCAATGTTTATTGTTTTTTGAAGTTAATAACCTTTGACGTTTTACAAAATTCAACATTAAAAAATTTGCTCCGTCAGAATGTTCAAAATGCAAAAATGTATTGGGGTCAATTAATGTATCTTGGTCAATTGTTTGGCCATGTATTGTTCCTTTTACTCGTAATGTTTGATAATCCTTCATAACATATTTCACATGATCAAAATTGATTTCAATTCCCAAATCATGTTTTTTATTAAAAAAATATCCAACACGATATACATATTGAGGTATAGTCAGGTCGGTTCTTAATATATCTTTGAACCCTGGACGGTCTTTTGCTTCTGCATCATAAATTGTAAAGTCATAAGATTTTGATGTTCCTTTTTGAGTATCAAATTCGGATGTAGTATTTTTAAAGTGAATGTCGCTTTTCGAAAACCAATCTTTATTATATCCCCAAGAAAAATAAAATGTGCCTTTAACTTTTTTTGCCGGAGCTAAATGCAATAAACTATCTTGACCTTTTGTAATAAAAAAAGTGAGTAAGAAAAGGATTGTTAGGGAAATTATTTTTTTCATTTGGAGTTTTTTTTATTATTTGTTAATCAGATAAGCAATAGAACGCACTAAGGTATCAAGACATAAATAATGGAGCTAGTATTAGAAACGAAACTGATGCAATACCTGTCTGCCGGAAGGCACGGAAAAATAATAACAACGAGAAAACGATTGTCATGCTCAATCCAATTAATCCGGTATTTATAAGTCTGCTCATTTCTGCTCTGCAAATATAATTAATTCATGGTCTTCTTGTTTTTTTAAAATTCCATTTTTCTTCTGTCACCCTGAGCGAAGTCGAATGGGTGGAGAAGTTGTCCGCATTGGCGGACGGATGAGGTTAATAAAAAAACCTCTCAGGCTTTTTGCGTGAGAGGTTTTTTATTTTGTATTTAGATGAGCTTACATCATTCCACCCATTCCGCCCATTCCAGGGTTACCCATTGGCATTGCCGGAGCTTCTTCTTTTTGTTCTGCTAAAACACATTCTGTAGTCAATAACATTGCTGCAATTGAAGCTGCATTTTCTAGTGCAATACGAGAAACTTTAGTAGGGTCAATTACACCTGCTGCATATAAATTTTCATATTTATCAGTACGAGCATTGTAACCAAAATCTCCTTTTCCTTCGCGAACTTTTTGAACGATTACTGCTCCTTCTAATCCTGCGTTTGCAACAATCTGACGTAACGGTTCTTCAATAGCACGAATTACGATTTCGATTCCTGTAGTTTCATCTTGATTAGCACCTTTTAATTTCTCAAGTCCATCAATTGCTCTGATGTATGCAACACCACCTCCTGGTACAATTCCTTCTTCTACTGCTGCACGCGTTGCTGCTAATGCATCGTCAACTCTATCTTTCTTTTCTTTCATCTCCACTTCTGTAGCAGCTCCAACATATAATACTGCAACTCCACCAGCTAATTTAGCCAAACGTTCCTGCAATTTTTCTTTGTCGTAATCGGATGTTGTTGATTCAATTTGTGCTTTAATTTGACTTACACGAGAAACGATATCTGCTTTTTTACCTTTTCCTCCAACAATAGTTGTATTGTCTTTGTCGATGGTAATTTTTTCAGCAGATCCCAACATATTTATTTCAGCGTTTTCTAACTTATAACCTCTTTCTTCTGAAATTAAAGTTCCACCGGTTAAAATTGCAAGATCTTCCAACATTGCTTTTCTTCTATCACCAAATCCTGGAGCTTTTACTGCTGCAATTTTTAATGAACCTCTGATTTTATTTACAACAAGTGTAGATAATGCTTCACTATCTACATCTTCTGCAATAATTAAAATTGGTCTTCCTGTTTGAACTGCTTTTTCTAAAACAGGAAGCAATTCTTTCATGATGGAGATTTTTTTATCAGTAATTAAGATAAGTGGATTCTCTAAAACGGTTTCCATTTTATCTACATCAGTAACAAAGTACGCAGAGATATAACCTCTGTCGAATTGCATTCCTTCAACAACTTCAACAGTAGTTTCTGTTCCTTTTGCTTCTTCAACAGTTATAACTCCTTCTTTTTTCACACGCTTCATTGCTTCTGCAATTAATTTTCCAATTGCATTATCGTTGTTCGCAGAAATCGTTGCTACTTGCTCAATTTTTTTATTGTCGTTACCAACTTCCTGAGATTGTTTTCGAAGATTTTCTACAACAGCAATAACTGCTTTATCAATTCCTCTTTTTAGATCCATTGGATTTGCACCGGCAGCTACGTTTTTTAATCCGGCAGTTACAATTGCTTGTGCAAGTACAGTTGCTGTTGTTGTTCCGTCTCCGGCAGCATCAGCAGTTTTGGAAGCAACTTCTTTCAACATTTGTGCTCCCATGTTTTCAACTGCATCTTTTAATTCAATTTCTTTTGCAACGGTAACACCATCTTTTGTAATTGTTGGAGCACCAAATTTTCTATCGATAATCACATTTCTTCCTTTTGGTCCTAATGTTACTTTTACTGCGTTTGCTAATGCATCAACTCCTCTTTTTAGTTTGTCGCGTGCATCTACATTGAAAAATATATCTTTTGCCATTTTATTTTTATTTATTAGTTAAATTTTTAAATTGTTGATTTGGAGAAATAGTAATATGGTGATTTTTCGAGTTGATTTTTAATAATTCTCCAACTCTCTAATTCACCAATTCTCTAATTACACAATAGCGAAAATATCGCTCTCTCTCATAATTAATAAATCTTTACCTTCTACCTGAACTTCTGTTCCTGCGTATTTACCATACAAAACAGTGTCTCCAACTTTTACTTCAGGTTTATTGCCTTTTTCATCTTTATCACTTACTGCAATTACTTTTCCTCTTTGTGGTTTTTCTTTTGCTGTATCCGGAATAATAATTCCACTCGCTGTTTTTTCTTCTGCAGCTGCGGCTTCAACAACTACCCTGTTTTGGGTCCCCGCAACGGGCTTGATGTTTACTTTTGAACTTGTCTTTGCCATCTTAATTTATTATTTATTAGTTTAACTTATGTATTTAATTTTTTGCGTTTCTGCTATGTCAGATATTGTACCAATTCTTATTTAAGTTTGTTTTACGACAATTTTGCAGATTTTTATTTTTTACATGAAAAAAAAATGTCAGAAGTGCTTATGAGTTCTGACATTTTAAATTATATTTTTTTATTCGAATTAGTTCGGTTTAGGTGTTCCTTGAATTGGAGTAGTTGCTCCTGGTGCAGTAGTATTAGTTGGTTGTTCTACGGGGGTTCCAGCTTCTGTACTCATTTTACGTGTAGTTGATTCTACTCCTGTTCCAGTAGTAATGCCATCAGAAGTCTTAGTAAATGATGTTGATAGAACACTTAACACCAGCAATGATGCTGCTAAGGTCCAGGTTGCTTTTTCTAAAAAGTCTGCTGTTTTGCGAACACCCATTACTTGATTGGATGAAGCGAATGATGATGCCAATCCACCACCTTTAGAATTTTGTACTAAAACCACTAAGATTAATAGTACACATACTACTATAATTAATATTGAAATAATTGAGCCCATTGTGAATTACTGCTTTTGTTGATTGATTAATTTTCTTAAATTTTTAATTTGGGATGCAAAGTAAAGTCTTTTTTCTGGATATTTCAAGCGTAAACTTTCATAAGCACGTATTGCCTTCGCATAATTTCCTTGTAAAACGTATATTTTAGCTAAAGTTTCACTCACAAACGTAATGTCTTCAGCCACACTTTGCTTAGCCATATTCACCGGACTGAAAAATTCGGTTTTTATGCGAGTAATTTTGGGCTCGTCCTTTATAAATTTGTCTATCAATTCAAATGCACTTAGTTGGTTTTCAGTCCTTTCCGTAGTTTTTGGAATCTCAATTTTATCTCCGATATTTTTACCGGAATCAATGTGTTTTAACCAGTCTGTAAAGGATAATGAATCAATATCAATTTCTACTTCCTCATGGACTTTTTCTGAAATATTTAATACAAAATTCGATTCAACAGTCTCTTGAACTTCTTTCTTTTCGGCATTCAGAGGAGTAGATAAAATTTCTATTTCTACACTTGCATCCACAATTTGCGTTAAATATTCTTTTTCTAATTCATCAATTTTTTCTTCTTGTACAACTTCATTTATAACAATTGGAGTTTCATCCACAACTTCAATTTTTTCTACAACAGGAATAGCTTTAATTTCTTCAGTAATAACAGTCTTTTCTTTTACTTCTGGAACAATATCTTCAACAAGTATAGGTTGAATTTTTTGCTCAGCAACCTCTGCCTTTATTAAATTAATAACAGCCTCTTCAATTTTCTTTTCTTCAATAGGTGTTATAATATGCGGAATTTTTACAGCTTCAATTTCTTGTTGTTTTGTAATCAATTTATGCAATACTTTTCTATCGGTTGCATAAGCTGCTGTTACTCTTAATTGATTGTTGTAATGAATACTGTTGATGTTGTGTAAACTCTTCGCATAAAGCAAATGAGCCGTTTGGAAGTAAGGGAAATTCTTTAACAATTCACCAAGCAAAACGCTGTCATTCCCCGACATTTTTTCGGGAGTTTCAACGTATGATATGAATTGTACTTTGTTCATTAATTTGTTTTGTCAAATCTTCTTTAGAATGCTAACACCAACGACCCCCCTCTCCAAATGGAGAGGGGATGAAGGGGTGAGGTCACCAATTATTTAATGCTCTGTTAAAAATATCTTGCACCAATTGCTCATTTATTTCTCTCGTCAATTGATCTTCAATCGATGCTAAATTTTGGTCACTTGTATAGTCTGCATAACGAGTAAAAGACTGCTCAAAATTTTTCTTCTCATCAAACATACAAGTATATTTTACATTTACAGTTATGGTTAATCTGTTTAATGCTGCCTGGTCTGTACTTTGTATAGCTATCGGTCCGGTTGTATATCCTGTTACACTTCCTTCAAAGCCCAAATCTCCGCCTTTATTAATAAGTGATAAACGGGTTTGTGAACTCAATTTATCTTTTAGTGCTTCTGTAAATGTTTGACTTAAAGTTGGAGGCGCAAGCGATGCATTGTTCTGAAAATATTGCACCGAAACAGTCTTTGCCTCTGGCGGAACACTGCCTCCCGTGAACGAATAATGAATCTTGCAACTTGATAAAAGACACAAGACACAAGACACAAGAATCAAGAGATGCTTACTTTTTATTTTTGATATGTAATTCGAATTTGCCAATTTTTTAGTGTTAATTTTTTCTGCGGTTAAAATAAGTTTCGCCCCCTCTCCAAATGGAGAGGGGATGAAGGGGCGAGGTCTTACTTAATCCCATATTCATTGATCTTCCGATACAGAGTTCGTTCCGAAATTCCCAATTCTTTGGCTGCATTTTTACGTTTGCCTTTGTGTTTTATTAATGCTTTTTTAATCATGCCTTCTTCAATTTCTTGAAGTGAGAGAGACTCTTCAACAACTTCTGTTACAGATATTGGATTGTGCGAATTTGTTATCGGAGTGGTGTTATTATATCCCAATTGAATTGCCGTTTCCGGTGAACCAATATCTTGATATAATTTTTTAATTAACTGTGCATTCTCTGGAGGAAAATCTTGATTCAATTGATTGTCGTTCTCAATTAAATCGACAACAATTTTTTTCAAATCCATCATCTCCGTTTTCATGTCAAACAATACTTTGTACAAAATATCTCGTTCGCTGAAATCATTTCCTGCTGTGGAAGTGCTTGCTAATACAGGAAGTTGCGCTGTTTGATGAATCGGCAAATATTTAATCATCGTATCAGAAGTGATGTCACGATTTTTTTCAATCACCGACATTTGCTCCGTAATATTTTTTAACTGACGAATGTTTCCTTGCCAATAATAATTCGATAAAATTTGTTCTGCAGAAATATCTAATTTGATAGTCGGCATTCTATATTTTGCAGAAAAATCAGATGCAAATTTTCTGAATAATAAATGAATATCTTGTCTGCGTTCACGCAATGGCGGAACATTAATTGGAACTGTATTTAATCGATAAAATAGATCTTCTCTGAATTTTCCTTTTTCAATTGCTTGCTGAATATTTACATTGGTTGCAGCAACTACACGCACATCCGTTTTCAAAACTTTTGATGAACCT
The DNA here is from genome assembly GCA_043783695.1 of Bacteroidota bacterium. Classification (GTDB taxonomy): domain Bacteria; phylum Bacteroidota; class Bacteroidia; order 2-12-FULL-35-15; family 2-12-FULL-35-15; genus 2-12-FULL-35-15. The sequence continues at coordinate 212 of JAYVZC010000378.1, read as the reverse complement.
ACTTTTATAAATTCTCCGCTTTCTAAAACACGAAGTAAACGTGATTGTGTCGCGACAGGCATTTCCGCCACTTCATCTAAAAAAATAGTTCCTCCATTTGCAACTTCAAAATATCCTTTGCGTGCTTCATGCGCTCCTGTAAAAGATCCTTTTTCGTGTCCGAATAATTCCGAATCAATTGTTCCTTCCGGAATAGCACCACAGTTTACAGC
>JAYVZC010000377.1:0-3089 GCA_043783695.1 Bacteroidota bacterium | reverse complement strand
CACAATTCAATTCCTTTTGTGAATTATAGATTTTTCTAATCGCTAAACATCCTGTTTTTCGGATATTAAGCATCCTCATCAGAAAAATCATCGAGAATAAATTTTTGTTTTCTGATTTTTAATTCAGATAAGATATGTTGATTAATTTTATCAACAAAATCAATCTGTTTGGGCTTGTTTAAATCGTAGAAGGCTATTTTTTGAATCCATTATTTACTCAAATATAATGATAAAAAAACAGTTCAGCATCGTACTTTTTCATAACTTCGATACGAAATTCATTACCGAAAAATTATGAAAACATTGCTCTCTTTATTGTTGATTATTTTTTGTTCAACAATCACTTTTTCTCAAATCGACTTGAAAGGCTCACTCAATAGAGCAAAACAAGACGTCATCCAAAAAACAAAAGATGCTGGAGAGAAAAAAATGGATGATTCACGTAAAGAATACGATGAATCAAATTTTAATTATGCCATTTCTTTTAGCGATAATGCGGGTTTGTTTGAAACCAAAGAAAAATCGGATAGGCTCAAGAATTCAATGATAGAGGGCTATAAAGTTGTTGCCAATAAAGATGAAAGTGATTTAACGGTTGACAGAGCAAAAAACTTTAATAATTCGGGAGAAGTTTCTTTTGCTGCTAATAAATTTCGCACAGCTGAGTTTTATTTTAAGCAAGCAATGTTTATTTATGAAAAAAATAATGCTACTTATACAGCTGATTATGCTTTAACAGAAAGCAATTTGGCTCTTTTGTATCAAACTACAGGAAGATATACAAAAGCAGAAAAATATTCGGATTTAGCATTGGCTTTGCGGAAATATTTGGATGAAAAATCGGCTGCTTATGGTGCTTCCGAAAATAACAAAGCTGTTTTGTTAAAAGATGAAGGAAAATACAACGAAGCGGAAGATCTTATCAATAAAGCTATTGAAGATAATGGTGCAGCACTTGGAAAAATTTCTGTTCCTTATGCGATTGCCTTAAATAACAAAGCAATGCTTTTGCAATTATTAGGTAGAAATACAGATGCAGAAAAATTAATGAATGAAGTGTTGACGATTACAAAAGAGAAATTAAAAGAATCTTCCAGCAATTACATTCGCCTAACTATTAATCTGGCATTGCTTTATCAGGATATGGGAAAATTACCCGAAGCAGAAGTCATTTATTTAAATGCATTAAAACTAAAAGAAAAAAAACTAGGCAAAAATCATCCCGATTATGCGTATTTAAAACGCGGATTGGCTTCTTTGTATTTACAGATGGGAAAAACTACTGAAGTAGAAGCATTATTGAAAGAAGCACAAGATATCTACAAGAAAAAATTGGGAGAAAAACATCCTGCAACAGTAGCAACCATGGTCGATTTAGGAAACTACTATCGAATGAACAATAAACTAGTAGAAGCAGAACCACTTTTGGTAAATGCAGAAAAAATGCGAGAAGAATTATTAGGCAAAACGCACCCTGATTACATTCGTTCGTTAGAGGATTTAGCAATTCTTCAATGGCAGAAGAATAACATAAAAGATGCAGCAGCTAACTACACAAAAGTAATGGATGCTACCATGACTTACATTGATACTTATTTTGCTCCCATGAGTGAAAGTGAAAAAGCAAAATTCTGGGATAAAATTTCTCCAAGATTGCAAAGATTCAATTCATTTGTAGTGGATGGAAGTGCTTTAAATCCGGAACTTATTGGGCAAATGTTCAATTATCAGTTAAAAACAAAAGCATTGTTGTTGAGTGCGACTAACAAGGTAAAAAATGCTATTTTATCTGGAGGAAACGAAGAATTAAAAGGAATGTACACACAATGGCTGGATCAAAAAGAGTTGTTGGCACGTTTGTATACTTTATCAAAAGATGAATTGGCAGAAGAAAAAGTGAATTTAGATTCTTTGGAAAGAGAAACAAATAGTTTAGAGAAAAAATTATCAGAACAGTCAAATGCCTTTAAAGAAGGTTATTCTGGAGGAGTCATTGTTTTTTCGGATTTAGCAAAACAATTAACGACTGATGAAGCGATTGTAGATATTGTCGAATTTAAAAAGTACAATGGAGTTTTTACAAAAGAAATTTATTATGCAACATTGGTATTGACTCAAAATTCTACTCAACCAATTTTGTTAATCAATAAAAATGGAGTAGAGCTGGAATCCTTTGATATTAAGTATTACCGAGGGAATATTAAAAACATAAAACCAGATACAGATTCGTATGGTAAATTTTGGGCTGAAATAGATAAAGCGATTGCGGGAAAAAAAATAATTTATGTTTCGTTGGACGGAGCGTATAATCAAATTAGTTTGAACACTTTAAAGGATGGAACGGGCAAATATTTGATTGATACGAAAAACCTTGTTTTAGTAACCAATTCAAAGGATGTATTGCAATTGAAAAATGTTAAACAAAATGTAGCAATCAAAACGGCAACGCTTATCGGCTTTCCAAATTATGGTGCTGAAGGAATTATTCCTGCATTACCCGGAACAAAAAAAGAAATTGAGAACATCAATCCTATTTTAAAAACAAACGGATATAAGACCACTGTATTCGAAGGAAATGATGCCACCGAAGCCAATGTAAAGTTGGCACAAACAGGAATATTGCACATTGCAACACATGGATTCTTTTTAGCAAATACAAATGCCATTGAAGATGAAAAAGTTTTAGGAATAGAAATGTCCAAAGCAAAAAATAATCCCTTGCACCGTTCGGGACTACTATTAGCGAATTGCGAGCAGGTGTTTGATGGAACAAGTGATTTGTCGAATAATGACAATGGAATTCTAACAGCTTACGAAACCATGAACATGTCGCTTGACAATACACAGTTAGTTGTGTTGAGTGCTTGTGAAACAGGCTTAGGCGATATTAAAGCGGGAGAAGGCGTTTATGGTTTGCAACGTGCATTTCAAGTGGCTGGTGCAAAAGCAATCATTATGAGTTTGTGGCAAGTGAGTGATGATGCGACAATGGAGTTGATGACAAGTTTTTACAAGAACTATGTTATTTCAGGAAATAAACAAGATGCTTTCATTAAAGCTCAGAAACAAATCAAGTTAAAATACAAAGA
>JAYVZC010000376.1:0-7344 GCA_043783695.1 Bacteroidota bacterium | reverse complement strand
ATTTAAAGAACTAAAAAATCCGAAACTTGAAATACTAACACAAACCAAATTGAGTTAATTCGCGGATTAAAAACTTTTATTTAAAGAACTATTTTTATATTATAATTTCTTCTCTTCTAACATTCAAACTCCCTTGGGCCAAGGCTTAAGAGAAAGCAGTGGGGAGAGAAGGATTCGAACCTTCGAAGTCGAAACAACAGATTTACAGTCTGTCCCATTTGGCCACTCTGGTATCTCCCCGACAGTATCACTTAAAAAAGAGCCGATGGAGGGATTCGAACCCCCGACCAGCTGATTACAAATCAGCTGCTCTGGCCAACTGAGCTACATCGGCAATACCTTCTAATACTATATTTTAAAAGAACTTCAACCCTTTTTGCAGTAGACAAAATACACTACCCCCTTGAAAAAGGATTGCAAATTTAGAAAACATTTGCGGAGTAACAAAAGTTTTAAGGGTTTTTTTCAAAAAAAATGCGTTATGCCTGATTTTGAGGTCGCAAATTTAGATAAATGTTCGAATTAATGGGGGTTATGCCGTATTATTCTTCTGAAATTATTATTATTTCAGCTTTTCGCAGATACAAAACATCTCTTTACCGCTATTTCACTGGAAAAGGCAATATGAATAAAAAACAATCGTTTTCAATAAAAGATAAAACATCCCCAAAATTATGGTCTGAAATTTACTCTCTGTCACGAGTTGCTTTTTCAACATTGATAAAAATGGAAAAATGCGCCATGCCGAACGAATCGGCATTTTATTACTGTAAGATTTTAATCAAAATCACATTAATAAAAATTTCGACAGGGGTAAACTAAAATCTTGGACTATGAAACGCTCTCTCTCAACTCCAACTTTTCTTGGCTGTGCATTTATTATGCTTTGCAGCTATGATAAATCAAACAAAGAAATCAACGATTTCAATGAAGAGACCGCCAATCCTTACGATGTGATCATCGTTCCAGGGGTTCCGTTTCAAGAACCATCTATGAAAATGGTTTTGAAAGCAAGAATTTTGTGGGCAAAATACTTGTATGAAAGAGGGGTTGCAAAAAACATTATCTTCTCCGGAGCATCTGTATACACGCCCTATGTAGAAAGTAAAGTGATGAAAATTTATGCCGATTCATTGGGCATTCCTTCTGAAAATACTTTCTCCGAAGAGGAAGCTGAGCACAGTACTGAAAATATTTTTTACTCAGTACAAATGGCCAAAGAGTTAGGTTTTAAAAGGATTGCATTGGCAACTGATCATTACCAAGCTTATCTTTTACAAGGATATATCAAAAAAAAATTTCCTGATGTTGCTATCATAACTATCGGTTATAAAAAAATAAATATGAATGCTAAATGGCCGGAAATAGATGCAGAATCTGCATATGCAGAGAATTTTGTTTCTTTGGCAAAACGTGAAAATAAAATTAAACGTTTTAAAGGAACAATGGGAATGAATATTATTGATTATAAAAAAGATTCTTCGATTGTTTATAGAAGAGTGCCGATAGTAGCCAACTACTAGATCCATAACCTCACCCTGCCCTCTCCTTGAAAAAGGAGAGGGTTTGGTTTGAATTCTAATTTTTTTTATAATCCCAAGACTTTTTCTTTGTGTTTTTTTACCTGGGCTTTTAAAGCATCAATGCTAGTGTCAACAGCCTCTTCAAAACTTTTGCATTGTTTTTTTGCAAACAGATCGTTACCTGCAATGTGTAGTTTTATTTCCGCAATTTTATTTTCTGCTGAATCGCCCTTATCCAACTTCAGTATTACTTCGCTCTTTATAATGCCATCATAATAATGGGTTAACTTGTCTACTCTTTCTTCTACAAATGCTAGTAATTTTTTGTCTGCATCAAAGTGCACCGATTGAATTTTAACTGTCATGATACTTTCCTCCTATTATTTATAATTATTAACTTATTGAATGTTATTGTTTTATTTTTAACCTTTCGGATGAGCTTGCTTATGAATGGTTTTTAATTTTTCTACTGTGTTATGAGTGTATACTTGTGTTGCCGCTAAATTTGCGTGTCCAAGTAATTCTTTAATTGCATTTAAATCGGCACCATTGTTAAGCATGTGAGTAGCAAATGTATGTCGTAACACATGCGGACTTTTTTTATCGATTGTCGTGACGATTGAAAGGTACTTATTAACCAATCGGTATACAAATTTTTCGTACATTTTTTTTCCACTTTCCATTTCAAAAAGAAATTCGGTGGTCAAGCCCGATTTTTGGGAGATATAGTTTTGAATACTATTTTTCATTTCATTACTAAAAGGAATAATCCGCTCCTTATTACGTTTACCAAGCACTTTTATCTGGCAGGCATGTAAATCAACATTGTTTTGTTTCAGATTGATTAATTCCGATAAACGAATGCCTGTTGCATAAAAAAGTTCGATGATGAGTTTATTTCGGACTCCATCAAAATCATCACCAAACTCAGTATTATCAATCAATACATTCATATTATCCTTTTCAACAAAAACGGGCAATTTCTTGGATGTTTTGGGCGACATGATCTTTAACATCGGGTTTTCCGTAACGATGTTTTGTCGCAATAAATATTTATAGAAGGTTTTTAAAGTGGTGATTTTGCGGTTTACGGAGCGGGGACTGATTTTTTGATCCATAAGTTGAACCACCCAGGAACGAACCAATGTATGGTTGATCTCTGAAAGCTTCTTTGTTTCGTAGGTTGTGTGAAGGAAATCGAAAAATTGGTCTAAATCGCCTGAATAAGCCAAAATAGTATGGCTTGACAACCGTTTTTCGAATTGAAGGTATTGTAGAAAACTATCCCGGCTTGCGTCCATAAAAAGAATAAGAGGAAAAGATATACTTATTAAACGATAATAACCAACAAAGGTTATAAGTTATAAAGTAATTTTTTCCTCTTAGGGAATATTTAACAAACGAAAGAATTATGCTTCTTCGTTACGTTGTAGTTTCTCTTTGTAAACCGCTTTGATTCTAGCTTCGCGGAAAACTACTGAAGGTTTAGTGAATTTTGAACGTTCACGTAGTTCTTTCACAACACCTGTTTTTTCAAATTTCTTTTTGAATTTCTTAAGTGCTTTTTCGATTGCTTCGCCTTCTTTAACTGGTACTATTAACATGTTTTTAAAAATTAGTGATTTGTTGATTTTGTGATTTAGAGAATTATTTAATTTCGTTAAAACTAACATTAAACTCTCAAACTCTCTATTTCTCCAATTCTATAATTTCTTTAAATCGGGATGCAAATATAAGATAAAATTGGAACTTGAAAAATTAAATATTGAAAAATTAATGAAAAACACTTCGACTACGCTCAGTGTGACGCACTAAGTGCCCAATTTACTTCATTATCTCTCTAGCTATGACCATCTTTTGGATCTCGGAAGTTCCTTCTCCTATCGTGCATAATTTGCTATCGCGGTAATATTTTTCTGCCGGGAAATCCTTTGTATACCCATATCCACCGAATATTTGCACAGCTTCTGTGCCTGCTCTTACTGCTACTTCAGAGGCATAATACTTTGCATATGCTCCTTCTTTTGTCATTTTTTCGCCTTTGTTCTTTTTATCTGCGGCAAAATAAGTCAGCAATTCAGCTGCTTCAATTTCTGTAGCCATATCTGCCAGTTTGAAAGCTATGCCTTGAAACTGAGAAATAGGTTTTCCAAATTGTTCTCGTTCTTTTGAATATTTCAAGGAACATTCGAAAGCGCCTTTTGCAATTCCAACTGCTAAAGATGCAATGGAAATACGCCCACCATCCAATACTTTCATTGCCTGAACAAATCCATCTCCTTCTTTTCCAAGCATCTGGTCTTTGTGAACACGGCAATTATCAAAGATCAGCTCAGCCGTTTCTGATGCACGCATTCCCAATTTATTTTCTTTCTTGCCCGATTTAAATCCGGGAGTTCCTTTTTCTATAATGAATGCAGTCATTCCTTTTGAATCACCTTTTTCGCCAGTACGAACAATAACTACAGCAACATTTCCACTTATTGCATGTGTGATAAAATTCTTAGAACCATTGATAACGAAGTAGTCTCCGTCTTTTTTAGCTGTTGTTGTCATTCCACCTGAATCGGAACCTGTTCCTGTCTCCGTTAATCCCCAAGCACCAATCCACTCAGCTGTTGCTAATTTTGGAAGGTATTTTTTCTTTTGTTCTTCGTTCCCAAATGCCAAAATATGACCGGTACACAAAGAGTTGTGAGCTGCCATGGACAAACCAATTGATCCACAAATTTTTGATAACTCAACAATTGCGGTAACATATTCGGTATAAGAAAATCCTGATCCACCGTATTCTTCAGGAACTAAAACTCCCATTAATCCCAACTCTCCAAGCTTTTTGAATACTTCTACAGGAAATTCCTGAGACTCGTCCCACTCCATCATTTTTGGGCGAATGTGGTCCTCCCCAAACTTTTTAATCATGTCAGCGATCATACGCTGATTTTCATTTGTACTAAAATCCATTGTTGTAGTTTTATTTTGAGTAGGTAAAATTATCATTTTTATTTAAATAGAATATTAATAATTCACTAGACTAATAATAGTATCAGAGTAAGGCATTAATTTTTCTCTGCCTTTTAAAAAATTGAGCTCAACTACAAACGCAAATCCGGCTACATTTCCTTTTTGCATTTGGATTAATTTCACTGCTGCTTCAGCTGTTCCACCGGTAGCTAACAAATCATCATGAATCAAAACATTCCAGCCGGGTTGAATTTCATCCACTTGCATTTCTACTTTTGCACTTCCGTATTCTAAATCATATTCGTAGGCAATTTTCTTATAGGGTAATTTTCCAGCTTTACGAACTAAAATAAAAGGAATGTTCATTTTATTAGCCAAAGCAAATCCAAATAAAAAGCCTCTACTCTCTACACCCACAATAGCGTTTACATTTTTGCCCGCTAATCGATTGGCAAACTCAGAAATAATTTCGTTGCACAATTGCTGATTGTGAAAAATGGGTGTTATGTCTTTGAACAATATTCCCGGTTTAGGAAAATCGGGAACATCACGGATGGTTGCTTTAATCTTAGCTTCTAGCATTTCGTTTATATATTATGATTAGCTCCCCCCCCTGCCCCGCCTCTTCCGTCCTTCGGACACCTTCTCCAAATTGGAGAAGGATAAAATGCGCTCCGGAATAAGCTTTAATCTACAATTAAGTAGGGTACAATTTTACGGTATGTTTCGTCATCTACCAAATCTGTTTTTTTAATTTCATCAACATTTTGGTATTTCCCATGATTCTTGCGATAATTCACTATTGCATTTGCTACATTCCAATTGATATACCCATTTTTTAAATCGGCTACTTCACAGGTATTGATGTTTATTTTTTTTATTTTGGACTTATCAATATCAATGTGTTTTTCAATCGCATTTAATTTCTCTCGATCAAATTTCCAAATTTCAAGAAGTTGTTCTTTAGCAACAAAACCGCCAATTGAATTGCGATACTTGATAATATTTTTTGCATAAAAAACACCAATTCCTTTAATGGTAGTAAGCATTGCAGAATCGGCAGAATTCAATTCAATGATGGCAAACGATTCTTTTTTAGGAGGCGATAACACATTGGTATTTTCAACTTTGCCATCTTGAAAAATGGCTTTTGTTTTTTCTTCTTTTTTACTCAATTCAGCAGAAGATGTAATTTGAATGTAGGATTCTAAAGATTCGTATTGTTCTTTTTTGATGCAATACATTTTTTTAAAATCTTCCTTTTTTCTGAATTTTCCACCTTTTGATTCGTAATTTTTTATTGTTTTAATTTGCTTATCACTCAAACCTAAACGACTCCAATCTTGTGATGATAAATTATTCGGATTGAAGATAAATCTTTCAATTTTGTTGTTCTCTTTATCAAGCATAATAGGATTGACCATTTTAGGATATTCAGATAAAGACTCTTTTTCCTTTATTGTTTTTTGAAATGCTGCTACATCGTTATCAAACTTAGTAAAGTCAACTTGTTCTTCACTAATAAAGTTGGAAGAAATGTTTAGATAAAGTACTAATGTACAAATGATGCTTACTAAAATAAATACGCCATTGCGTTCACGTTTATTAAATGTGAGAAAGTCGCGAAAAATGTTTTTCATAAAAAAATTAAAAAATATAATTAATACTACGTTCAACAAAAGCCATCAAGGACTAGTGTTTTATGCTTTGGAGTAGCATATTTAATGAGAGTAGTAAAATGTTGGAGTAGTAAAAAATGTTTAGTCGAGCGCTGGCCGCTTCTGTGTAATGTAATAAATTGGGATCCCGAGAAAAACAATCAATAATCCTAAGCCGGTATTTATAGTATCATAAATTAAAAGATCAACGCAAATTGCTGTCGTTACTATAATATAAAGTGCCGGGATCACAGGATAACCAAATGCTTTGTAAGGTCGTTCGGCATTTGGTTCTTTTTTTCTAAGAATAAAAATTCCTGCAATTGTGAGAATATAAAACAGTAAAGAAGCGAAAGTAGCGTAGGTTAACAAATCGCCATACTTGCCCGACAAGCACAACACACAAGCCCAAATACACTGTAACCATAATGCTTTTGAAGGAACTTGTTTTTCGTTTAATGTTGCTGCTCCTTTAAAAAACAGACCATCTTTTGCCATAGCATAAAATAATCTTGCACCAGCTAAAACTAATCCGTTGTTACAACCAAAAGTAGAAACCATAATTAAGATTGCCATGATGTATGCTGCAGGTGCACCAAAAATCATAGATGCAGCGGCTGCTCCTACTCTATCATTACTCGGAAACATAATTCCTTGACTCAAGGCATCTGTTCCATTTGGATTTCCATGCATTGGTAATAGTGACAAATACGCAACGTTTGCCAAAATATAAATAATGGTTACGATAAGAGTCCCTAAAAATAAACTGCGGGGAATATTTCTTTTAGGATCTTTAATTTCAGCTGCAATAAATGTTACGTTGTTCCAAGCATCGCTAGAAAAAAGAGAATTAATAATAGTCGCACCCATCGCGCCCAAGAGCGCTGAACCCGCTAATGGCATTATACTTATTGTTCCATCTGCACCGACAGTTGTTTTACTTGCTTCCCACATATTTGTAAAATTTGCAACAAGCACATCACCTTTTATTCCGATTGCAATTCCTAAAATTATCAGTGCAAACAAAGCAAATAATTTTGCAGAAGTAAAAATTAGCTGAATGGTTTTTCCATTTTGTACTCCCCTACTATTTATATAAGTAAGGAATACAACACTTGCTATTCCTACCAATTGAGCATAAGTAATTTTATACGAAGTTCCAATTTCTAATATTGTATTGTTAAGCTCCGGAAAAAAAA
>JAYVZC010000375.1:0-3101 GCA_043783695.1 Bacteroidota bacterium | reverse complement strand
ATCGCTTACTCAAAAAAAGAAGAATACTGTTCTTTCTTTTGTTTTTGGGTGCTTTGGCATTTGTTGGGTTCTTTGCATCTAAAATTAAAATGGAAGAAGACATCACCAAAATGATGCCTACCGATGCAAAAGTAATTCGACTAAATGAGATTTTCAAAAACTCAAAGTTTCTCGATAGATTAGTAATAACGGTTTCTCTAGCCGATACAACAAAAGAATCCCAACCAGAAAAATTAATTGAATTTACGGATAGCTTAATTGCATCCATACAAAAAATTGATACATCTCTTATCAAAGAAATCACTTACAAAGTGAATGACGATGTGATGTATGATGTTTATAATACATTTATCAACAACCTTCCCATCTTTTTAGAAGAGAAAGATTACAAAACTTTAGATCACTTAATTACTTCTAAAAGACTTGATACGACTCTAGAAAAGAATTATAAAACTTTACTTTCACCAGCAAGTATGATTCTAAAAAAGAACATTCTTCGCGACCCAGTTGGAATTACTCCTTACGCTTTAAAGCGAATGCAAAGTCTGCAAGTAGACGATAATTTTGAATTAGAGAATGGTTATATTTTCACTAAAGACAAAAAGCATTTATTATTTTTCATAACTCCAAAACCAAAATCATCGGAGACAGCTGAAAATGCAAAACTACTTGCAGCACTTGATAATAGCATCACAACGACTACTGCCCAACAAAAAGATTTACATGCCGAATATTTCGGAGGAATGGCTGTAGCAGTTGGAAATGCAAAGCAAATTAAAAAGGATGTCATTCTAACACTTTCCATAACAGTAATCGGATTGTTTTTATTCATCACTTTTTTCTTCCGAAGAATAGAAGTTTTCTTCTTGATTTTTATTCCCGTTATTTTTGGTGGAGCATTTTCTCTGGCAATGTTGTATTTGATCAAAGGAGAAATTTCTGCAATAGCATTAGGAGCCGGGTCCATCATTTTAGGAATAGCGATGGATTATACCATACATTTTTACACGCATTTTAAACACCTCAATTCGGCAGAAGAAACCGTTAAAGACCTTGCGTTTCCTTTAACGCTTGGAAGTACAACTACTATTGGAGCCTTACTAAGTTTATATTTCGTAAAATCTGAAGCTTTACAAGATTTTGGAATGTTTGCTGCATTTAGCTTAATGGGTGCTGCATTGTTCACCTTAATCATCTTTCCTCATTTCATGCGAAAGAAAAAGTATGCAGATGCACACGATTCTAACAAACCAAATTTCATAGAACGAATTGCTACTTATAAATTCGAGAAAAATAAATTCTTGATTTGGGGAATTATTATTATTTGTGGCATTTCTATTTACACTTCTCAGTTTGTCAGTTTCGAAGGCGACATGATGAGCTTTAATTATATGCAACCGGAATTGGCTAAATCGGAGCAAAACCTTAATGCTATTAGCAATGTATCCTTGCGGAGCGTATACCTGGTTTCCAGTGGGAAAAATCTCGATGAAGCATTAAGAAACAGTGAAAAAAACATTCCACTTTTAAATCAATTAGAGAAAGAGCAACTCCTTAAAAAGTATTCAACAATCTCAACCATCCTACTTTCAAAACAAGAACAAGAAAAACGCATCAAACGGTGGAAAGACTATTGGACAGATGAAAAGAAAGCCAGAATAAAAGCGGACTTAATAAGCAAAAGTGAGAAATATAAGTTCAAAGAAAATGCATTTGTTGGTTTCTATGAAATGTTGGATAAAGATTTTGCCACAATTGATGCAAGTACATTCAGCGGTTTAAAAACGAGTCTACTCGACAATTATATTACCGAAAAGCCAGGTGAAACAACCGTTGTAACCGTTATCAAAACTACCGCTGAAAACGAAGACAAAATTGTAAACGCATTCAAAGAAGATGAACACTTAGTTGTGTTTGATAAAAAATTCTTAACCAATCGTTTTATAGATATCATCAAAAATAATTTCAACTTCATTCTTGCGGTTTCCTCTTTATTGGTATTGGTCATGTTGATTTTATCTTACGGTCGTTTTGAATTAGCTATTATCACTTACATCCCAATGGTTCTGAGTTGGCTTTGTATATTAGGAATAATGGGCACTTTCGGAATAAAATTCAACATCATCAACATTATTATTTCTACATTTATATTTGGTTTGGGTGACGATTATGCCATATTTATTACCGATGCATTGATGAACGAATATAAAACCGGACAAAAAAATTTAGAGTCTTACAAAACTGGAATTTTTATTTCTGCCACAACTACTATGATAGGTATTGGTGTTTTAATATTCGCATCTCACCCTGCATTAAAATCTATTGGATTAATAACCATTATAGGAATGTTTTCTGTATTGATTATTTCAAATACCATACAACCAGCATTGTTTAAATTTTTCATCACCAATCGTACTGACAACAAACGTGTGCCTTTTACTTTATTGAGTTTATTACAATCTATTTTTGCTTTCATTTGGTTTACTGTCGGCTGTTTTACATTAATTCCATTGGGATTCATAATTGTAAAACTATTGCCACTTCCCATAAAAATGAGATTAAAGATTTTTCATAATTTGCGCTATTGCTATACAAAATCTATGATCTATGTAAATGTACATGTGAAAAAACGGATCATTAATACATTAAATGAAAAACTTGATAAACCGGCAATAGTAATTTCAAATCACCATTCAGTAATTGATTCATTGTTGATGCAATCACTCAATCCAAAGTTAATTTTAATGGTAAATGATTGGGTTTGGGATTCACCATTTATGGGACCAATTGTACGATTAGGCGGATTTATTCCAAAAGCAGCAGGTTACGAAGAAAATTTGGATAAGATTAGAGAACTTTTTAATGATGGTTATTCTTTAGGAATTTTCCCAGAAGGCTCCCGCTCTGAAACAGCCAAGATTGGTCGCTTTCACAAAGGTGCTTTTTATATAGCGGAAAAATTAAATGTTGACATTGTTCCTATCATTTTTCACGGAAATGCATTTGTACAAGGAAAAGATGATAGTTTTTTATTAAAACCTGGAACTGTAACTGTCAAATATCTGCCGAGGATTTCTGCCACAGATAAATCTTATGGAGAG
>JAYVZC010000374.1:0-3106 GCA_043783695.1 Bacteroidota bacterium | reverse complement strand
AGATTTTGCAGACACTGTCTGCAAAATTGATAGAACAATATGGTAATGGTTATAGCCAAAGAAGTCTTGCGAGAATGGTAAAGTTTTACGATTATTTTACTGATGAAAACATTTTGCCAACAGTGTTGGCAAAATTGAGCTGGAGCCATTTTATTGAACTGCTGAGTGTTAAAGACAGCTTGCAGAGAGAATTTTACTATACGATTTGTATAAACGAAAAATGGAATGTGCGCCAATTACATGAACGCATCAACTCCATGCTTTTTGAACGAACCGCACTTAGTAAGAAGCCAGAACTCACTATTAAAAATGATTTGGAGCTATTGCGTACCAAACAGGAAATGAGTTTGCCTATAGTTTTTAAAGACCCTTATATACTTGATTTTTTAGGCTTGGCTGATACCTACAGCGAAAAAGATTTGGAACAGGCAATCGTGCTTCAGTTGCAATATTTTATTCTTGAACTTGGGAATGATTTTGCTTTTCTATCAAGGCAAAAACGGATAATGATAGATGACAAAGATTATCACCTCGACTTATTATTTTACCACCGTAAGCTGCAGCGCTTGGTAGCCATAGATTTAAAATTGGGAGAATTTGAACACAGCCACAAAAGCCAAATGGAACTGTACCTGCGGTGGCTGGCAAAATATGAGCAACACGAAAATGAACTGCCGCCCGTGGGCTTAATACTTTGCTCCAACAAAAGTGAAGAGTTGATTGAACTGCTCGAAATGGATGCCACAGGCATACATGTAGCCCAATACCTTACCGAACTGCCAAGCAAAGAACTGCTGCAAAAGAAACTGCACCAGGCAATTGAAATTGTTAAACATAGATTTGAAAATAAAAAGTTGGAGGAATAAAAAATGATTGATGAAAATTTAATCGCTTTAGAGAATTAATATGAAAGGTTGGAAAGAAAAATACTTCAATGATTTTATCAAATTAAACAGAGGGTTTGATTTGCCTAATAGCAATTTAATTGAAGGAGAATTTCCAGTAGTTACTTCAACAGAAATAAAATCTTTTCATATAGAATTTAAAGTTGAAGGACCTGGAGTTGTAACAGGAAGGTCAGGAAGTTTGGGAACGGTTCAATATGTAGAAGGAAAATATTGGCCACACAACACTTTATGTGAAAGATTTTAAAGGCAATCATCAGAAATTTGTCTATTACTTTTTACAAATAATGCATCTTTAAAATTTCAATGCTGGTGCAGGAATCCCAAGTTTAAATCAAAATCATTTACACAAGCAAAAAATAATTGTTCCTGATTTCCCCACTCAACACCGCATCGCCTCCATCCTTTCTGCTTATGATGATTTGATAGAAGTAAACAACCAACGCATAAAACTTTTAGAACAAACAGCCCGTGAACTTTACAAAGAATGGTTTGTGAGAATGAGATTTCCTGAATATAAAAAAACAAAACTCAAAAAGGGTTTACCTGATGGTTGGGAAGTAGTTTACTTTAGAGATTTCATAAAGCTAAATAGAGGTTTTGATTTATCTGACGAAAAAATTATTGAAGGAGAATATCCTGTTGTTGCATCAACTTCTATAAAGGCATATCATAAATATTACAAGGTGGAAGCTCCTTGTGTTTCTATTGGAAGGTCAGGTTCTTTAGGAACAGTTCAATACATAAATCAAAAAAGTTGGCCACTCAATACAAGTTTATATGTAAAGGACTTTAAAGGAAATTCGCCAAGATTTGTTTACTACTTTTTACAAGGATTGAATTTGGAAAACTTTAATGCAGGTGCAGGAGTTCCTTCTCTAAATCAAAACCATTTGCATGGTCTGAAATTTCAGTTGCCACCAAAAGGTTTGCAAAAGAAATTTGATGATTTTATTATTCCTGTATTTGAGCAAATAGAAACCCTTCAACAACAAAACACCCAACTCCGGCAAATCAGAGACAGATTATTACCGAGATTGGTAAGTGGGAGGTTGCAGGTGAAAGAAAAACAATTCGCATAAATTATAATTTTAAAAATGGATTTACAGGTACATACCGATAAAATTTTTGCAGGCGTTGAGCAACTGATTATTGCCGCACAAAAACGAGTGGCTGTTTTTGTAAATGCCGAAACCACCTTATTGTATTGGGGCATTGGCAATTATATCAATAGCGAAATGAAAGACACCGATGTATCGGGCTACGGTAAACAAATACTTGCGACACTGTCGCAACAATTAACCCAATCGTACGGAAAAGGTTACACCTACACTGCTTTAACCCGGATGTGTAAAGTAGCCAATACCTTAGATGGACAAATTATTGCGACAGTGTCGCAACTATTGAGTTGGAGTCATTTAATAGAATTGGCTTCCATTGAAAATGAAACCAAAAGAGATTTTTACACGCAATTGGCTATAGCTGAAAGGTGGGGCGTAAGGCAATTAAGAGACAAGGCGGATAGTATGTTATTTGAACGCAGCGCCATTGCCGCCAAACCCAACGATGTTATCAAACAAAGTTTGAAACACTTAAAGGAAGAAAAAGTCATAACACCCGAACTTGTATTTAAGAACTCATACATCCTTAATTTTTTAAATCTTCCTGCCGGCTATTCCGAAAGCGATTTGGAAAATGCTTTGATATCGCATTTGCAGGAATTTATTTTGGAATTGGGAACCGGCTTTGCATTTTTAGAGCGGCAAAAAAGAATACCTGTTGATGCAGTTGATTATCATTTAGACCTTTTGTTTTATCACCGTAAACTAAAACGATTGATAGCCATAGATTTAAAATTAGGAAAATTTAAACCTGAATACAAAGCTAAAATGGAATTGTATTTAGGATGGCTGCAAAAAAAACGAAATGCAGCCGGATGAGGAAACACCGATTGGCTTGTTGCTTTGCAGCGAGGGCAACACCGAGCATATTGAATACATGATGCTGAATGAAAAGGAAATAAAAATAGCACAATATTTAACTGAGTTACCAAGCAAGCAGTGGTTTGCTGATAAGCTGCACCGTGCCATTGAAATCGCAAAAATGAACGAAAGCAAATGAGCTTTATATCTGAAGACCAAATAGAAAAAGCAACTATCAATGTGTTTGTAACCAACCTTGGTTACAGGCATATCAACTGC